>CALVNM010000005.1 GCA_944349735.1 uncultured Clostridia bacterium
AACTGCCTTGGGAAGGCAGGATTCTACCGTTGAACTACTTTCGCAATTCCCTTGTCGCATACTATTATATATCGCTTTCGCCGCTTTTGCAACAGTATGCGGGAATTTATTTTAGCGTTTTGAGCCGGCAAGAGTCGCAAGCACTTGGAGCATTTCGGGCGAGATCATTCCGTTCAGTCCGTTCAATCCTGCTGGATCGGGCGCGCTTTGAGTCCCGTAACCGCCGGAGTAATTTCCTCCGCTTTGCTGTGTGCCTCCGAAGTTCCCGAAATTTCCGAAAGGATTGCCGCCTCCTTTGTTTCCGCCCATACCGCCCATGGCGTTCATCAGTGCCAGCATCTGCGACATGTCCATGCCGCCTTTACCGCCCGCGCCGCCTAGTCCGCCCATCATGAGTAAAGGTAATAACGAACTTATATCCATATTTTACCTCGCTCAGCGCTTCAATTGATTGATAAGCTCGCGCATGCGTTCGCTTTGCTCCGGAGTCAGAAGGGGAAGCAACCTGGTGTAAAACGAATCTATCACGTCGTTGTTCAGCTCGCCGCTCGCTCTGCCTTGCTCCGCCGCTTTGAACAGTTCCGACATCAGCTCCGCTTCGTCCATGCCCGCGTATTTTGCCACCGCTTCTTCCGGAGTCATCTGCGGGGCGCGCGCCCGACTGTTTTTCCTTTTGATATAATCGTTTATGTTCATATCGCCACCTCGCTCCATAATATGCGCTTAATGCCCGATAGGTGAGTATGAAAATTTCTTCGTAAGCAATTCACAGATAATTCACTTGACTTGCATTTACGAATAATTTACAATATATTTACTGATAATATAACTGCAAATCTTGCCTTTACGGGAGGTATAAATGAAGCTTGACGTTACGGTTAACGCCGTTCTCAACGACATCATGGCCGGCGAAAACGCCGCCGTACTTTTATATGCGCCCTCCGAGTACGACAAAGAAGATTTCCTGGGAGAACTCGGTACGAGATATTATAAGAGTTATTGGTTCAATGCCGTGGTGCACGATCTGCAGCAGCCTGCGATATGCCTTATCGACGGTCTGCTCGATGGAGAACCCGAATTGCGCATGAGACTCAAGCAGTTGCTTTTCTGCAATTCCCGTTATAACGGTCCGGACGTTGCTTTGAGCGCGGTGCTCGAGTACCTCGCAAAATCGAAAAGAGAGATAATCATAGTCTTCGAGAAGATGGACATGCTCCCCGACGGCTACGATTATTCCAAGTACGTCTATCTCATCAAGCATGCGCCTTCCAACGTAAAGATAGTGCTTTCTTCGGATAAATTCCTCTCTATGGAGGTAAACAGCTTCGAGCCTAACTGCCCGATGCTGATCGACGAAAATTCTCTTTTGAAGTGCGCGGATCTCTGCGCTCCTTCGGAATACGTTAAGGATCTGAACGCCAAGGATATAGCCTTCCTGAGATATGTGTCGGAATACGGAGTGGTATCCGATAAGACTGCGGAACTCATTTCCCGCGGATCGACTCGCATGCTGGACATTCTTGCCCGAAAAGGCATATATGTCGCCGCCAGGGATTCTGGTACCGGCGGGAAGTATTATTGTTTCAAGAAGGAATTTTCCGAATATCTCAAAGCGATCGAAGCGCCTTCGGAATTTGACGGTTATTATGCGGGCAAAGATCTGGGGGGTGAGATATTTGAATCTCTCTGTGCGGAAGGCAAATATTTTATCGCTTTAAGACACGCCGTACGCGACAAACGTTTCGACAGGATAGAGAAGGCTGGCAGTCTTGCCATAAATACCGACGAGATAGTCAACATCATCAATTTCATAGGGTCGCATCCCGAACTCGGCATCGAAGAAGAGGTGGACGTGGAGAAGTATCCTTATACGGCTTTACTGCGTACGGCGCATATAGCCAAGCACGGCAGACTTTTCGCGCGTACGCTTACGGAGCTTCCGAGGATACAGGAAAGGTTATTGGAACTCGAAGACGGCGTCAGGGCATATCTTTGCGCCGTCTACGTGGAGCTTAACTGCTTCATCAAGCTGGGCGCGACCGACAAAGTGCGCGACCGCATAGGGGAGCTTAACGAGCGATATGCGGGAAACGAAGAAATAGAAGGTTATCTGACTATATTGCGTAATTTGCTTCCCGATTTTCTCAATAACGCCGACGTAAGCGTGACGACTCTCGAACAGACGCTCGCGGCTCCCGGAGCGGACAGGCATTTCTGGTATCTCAAGCTGTATGAAGATCTCGAATTATATTACTATCACGTAGGCAATTACCGTCAGTCCATGGATACGGCGCGTAAGATCAAGGCGGTGTGTCCCGGGTACGTGATACCTCTTCGCGTGATTGCGATGAATTATTTCGAGGGAGACATAGAGGAGACTACCAGGCTTCTCGAAGAAGCTCTCGACTTTGCCATCACGAATAACCTTTTCGCAGATACGCACATGCTGTACAGCGTAAAAGCGTTGGTAGCGGCGTACCACGGCAAAGCCGAAGAAGTAAAATATTATTGCGATAAAGCGTATTCCCTCATAACGAAGGAAGACAATTTCGAAAAATTCTTCACCATATATGTCCGCTGTTACACCAAAGCTTCGTCTGGCGAGGTGTCGTATGCGAGGAATCTTGCTCAGATATATCTTAAATATGCCAGAGAGCGCGCGCCCGAATACGTAGAGATGATGTTACAGTCCTACGCGTACGCGCTGTTCCGCTCCGGAGACGGCGAGCGCGCCTATAAAGCGGCTACCCAGGCGATCAACGCCGCGAAGCACAAATCTTTCATCTGGTTGTTCAGTATGGGGCTTGCCACGAACTGGCTTCTCGTAAAAGGCGAACTTAAAGACGTGGAATCCCTGGTAGGGAACATACTCCGTTACAGCGAGAATTACGGTATGCGCATGGTGCCTGTGGATACGGCGGGAGATATATTCGAGCCTATATTGAGATATGCCCGCGAACACGGAATCGAACCCGAGACGGTAGAGAGGATAGACGCGCTCGTCGCCGGAAGGCGCGGAGCCAAGCAGGAAGGCGCGGTCATCAAAGTCAACATGTTCGGCGACGTAAGCATTACCGTAGGCGGCAAGGAGCTGCAGTGGAAGACGCGCAAGAGCAAGGAACTTTTCCTGCATTACCTCGTGGCGGGCGACATCGGCATCGACAGGAACGTAATAATAGATTTCCTGTGGAAAGATTATCTCTACGAGAGCGCGATTAACAATCTGAAGACCACCAACAATATCATCCGCAAGACGCTCCAGGCGTATAACGTGGACTTCCGTTTAGATTATCTCAATTCCCGTTATTCGCTCAAAGTGTACAATATATCGAGCGATCTCAATACCTACCGCGAACTCGCCGAAAAATTCGCTCGGGAAGACGATGTGACGCACAAGGCGGAGATAATGTCGGACATCCTCAAGATATACAAGTCGGATTTTGCGCTCGACATGAATTATGCGGACTTCGAGCACGAGCGCACGAGTATCAAGCAGGAAATGATCCTGAACCTCATGAAGCTCATACGCGCGCTTGCCAAGGAACGTAAGTATATCGAAGCCAAGGAATTCCTTTCCTCGCTCGTGCTTATCGACAAGTCCAACGATTACGGCCACATGGTGGCGGAACTCGACAGATTCATCAACCTCACCTGACGATATTACGTAAGATGCGATACGATACCGAATGGAAAGATTACAGCGTGATCGCTACCGGCAACGGGCTTAAACTCGAACGTTTCGGAGACGTAGTGCTGCTGAGACCCGATCCGCAGATAATATGGGAGCCGCCTTTCGATCTCTATAAATATCCCGATCTCAACGCGGTATATATGCGTAGCGCAAGCGGCGGCGGACATTGGGAATACAGGAAAAAGGTACCCGAAGAATTCATTATTGGGTGGCGAAATCTCAGATTTTCGCTCAAACTGATGGGATTCAAGCATACCGGTATTTTCCCCGAACAGGCATATCACTGGGCTAAGATGACGGAACTTATCGAGGGCGCGGGAAGAGAGGTCAAAGTTCTCAATCTTTTCGCATACACGGGGGGCGCGACCGCGGCGTGCGCTTCTGCGGGAGCGAGAGTTTGTCACGTTGACGCGGCAAAAGCGATGTGCGAGCGCGCGGGGCGCAATCTCCTGCTTAGCGGACTGAAGGACAGACCCGTCCGCTACATAGTGGACGACTGTTTCAAATTCGTGGAACGGGAGATACGCAGAGGAAGCAAGTACGACGCCGTTGTCATGGATCCGCCTAGTTACGGCAGGGGACCGCGCGGCGAGCTGTGGAAACTGGAGGACAAAATATTCGGACTCGTCTCTCTCACGGCGGAACTTATGTCGGACAAGCCGCTTTTTTATCTTCTCAACAGCTATACGACGGGACTTCAGCCCACGGTAATGAAAAACGTTCTGGAGATAGCGTTCGAAAAATTTCCGCATAATTCGGAAGCGTACGAATTAGGCTTGCCAACGGAGCAAAAAAATATTATACTACCCTGTGGAGCGGGAGCGATGATCACTTTTGACCCGTAAAAACTACAGTTTGTATGAATAAGATCGACACCGAAGAACTCAATATCATGTACGAAGACAACCACATTCTCGTGGTGGTCAAGCCGCAGAACGTCCCGAGCTGTCCGGACGATTCGGGCGACGACGATCTCCTGAGCGCTCTGAAGCGCTATTTGATCGAGAAGTACAATAAACCGGGCGAAGCGTTCCTGGGTCTTGTGCACAGACTCGACAGACCGACGGGCGGCGTCATGGTTTTCGCCAAAACTTCCAAGGCTGCGGCGAGACTTTCCGAGAGCATTCGTTCGGGTCAGCTCGAGAAAAAATATCTCGCGGTGACCTGCGGTGCGATGAGGGACAAAAAAGGCGTGCTCAAAAACGCGCTTTATAAAGACGAAAGCGCGAATTCCGTGTATTGCGTACCGATAGCTACGGAAGGCGCAAAACTCGCCGTGCTGGAATATAAAACGTTGGACGTCAAGAAGGAAATAGCTCTCGTAGAAATCAAACTCATTACCGGAAGGAGTCATCAGGCGCGCGTACAGCTCGCTACCGCAGGCACGCCTATATTCGGCGACGCCAAGTACGGCAAAGGCAAAAGTCCCGCAGGTTATAATCTCGCGTTATGGGCGGTCGAGCTTCGCTTCCCGCATCCGACGACGAAAGAGACTATGGTATTCCGCGTATATCCGCCGGTCGAGGACGTTCCGTGGAAGTTTTTCGACGTAGCCGGCAAGCTGTCCATAATCAGATGATCGGATACTTGAAAGTTTAGTAAAAACGCGCGATCGGGAACAGAACAGACAGGAAATCGTAAAAAACAAAGACCGTATCCTGCCTTTTTTCGCTGTGTCGCGGTGCGGTCATCTATCCTTTGCGTGCGGCTATCGCGCTAACGGCGCGTAAGAGGGCTTCGACGTCTTTGGAGGTATTGCATACGCCTATACTCGCTCTCACCGCTCCGCGGCGGAGGGTGCCCAGCCATTTATGAATGAGCGGCGCGCAATGCAAGCCCGCGCGAACCGCGATACCGTATTCCGCGTCGAGAATATCCGCCGTTTCCGAGCTTGAGAGATCTCCTATGTTGAACGATACGACTCCGTTGAGATTGTCGGTGTACAGCTTTACTTGCGGTATGCTTTTCAATCCGTCTATAAGCTCCGCCGACAGCTCGGTGATCCTGCGTACTATGCTTTCTTTATGCTTCACGCTCCAGCGTATCCCTTCGGAAAGTCCCGCTATCCCGGCGGCGTTCAGAGTGCCGCTCTCCAGTCCCTCCGGAGGCGATAGCGGTTGTACGAGCGAAGCGCTGTCCGTACCGGTCCCGCCGTATATGAGAGGGGTCGGAACGTAATCTTTTGCGCATACGAGAAATCCCGTTCCCTGAGGTCCGTGCAGACCTTTATGTCCCGCTCCCGCAAGCATGGATACGCCTTTGTACGAACTCGTCGTATGACCCAGCGACTGCGCCGCGTCTACGATAAAAGGGATCCCTTTGTCATATAGCAGGGCGCCCAGATCGTCGATAGGCTGTACGGTACCCGTTACGTTGCTCATCTCGGAAAGAACGACCAGAGAAGTGTCTGCGCTCAGATGCGCTCTGAGTATATCCGGTGTGATCACTCCGGACGGGGAGGATATATGCACTACGTTAGCGCCCTTCGAGCGCAGTCTTTCGAGCGGGCGCAGAACGCTGTTGTGCTCGAATACCGAGGTGATTATCTTGCCGAAACGGCTTTTACCGAATATCGCCGTATTCAGCGCTTCGGTACAGCTTTTCGTCATAACGGCGTAGCCGTCGAACGTGACGGCGTTTATGCGTTCGCGGCATTCTTCGATGATCATGCCCGCGCGTATGCTGGCTTTATGCCCGCCGCGTCCCGCGTTAGCGGAGCATTTGAGTTCGCGTTCAACCGCTTTTATAACGGCGCGAGGCTTATACCGCGATGTCGCCGAATTGTCGAGATAAATACACGCTTTTATGTAGCTCATAATAGATTGTAGTGAATCGATACTTACGGAGACTGCATATGAATTACCTCGCCCCATTCAGATCGAGAAGCGAAGCCTTCAGGATGAGCCGCGCGCTTAACGAAAGACATATAGCTTCCGCCATTATCAATACTCCTCGTTCGCTCGGAGTAAGCTGCGGACTGACGGTGGTATTCGACTCTTCTCACTTAGATACCGTCAAAGAGATCGTTTCCTCGCTTTCGCTCGGAAGCTTACAGGGTATTTTCAGGAAATAGCTTCAAATCCTTTCCGTTCCGTGTCGTTCTATTGTATAATTTATGTATGAACTACGCGGAAGTTTACTTAAAGCTCAAGGAAATGCACCCGGACGCCGGATGCGAACTCAATTATTCGACGCCTTTCGAATTGCTCGTTGCGGTGATATTGAGCGCGCAGTGCACCGACAAGCGCGTCAATATAGTAACGGATAAGCTTTTCAAAGTTTATAATACGCCGGAGCAATTCGCGCGGCTTACCGTAGAGGAGCTCAAACCGTACATATTTTCGACGGGGTTTTACAACAATAAAGCGAAAAACATCATAGCCGCTTCGCGCGAGATAGTCGAAAAGTATTCGGGCGAGGTCCCGCGCGAAATGGATAAACTCGTGGTGCTCGCGGGAGTGGGACGTAAGACCGCCTCGGTGGTGATGACGGTAGCCTATGACGAGCCCGCGATGCCCGTGGACACGCACGTATTCCGCGTTTCGAGAAGGATAGGGATAGCTTCGGGGAATACCGTCGAGAAAGTGGAACGCGAATTGTGCAAAGCGTATCCCGCGGAGCAATGGAATACATTACATCACACGCTTATATTCCACGGACGGTACGTTTGCAAGGCGCAGAAGCCCGCTTGCGGTGAGTGTAAGCTCAAAGGTATCTGTCTTTATTCGACGGGTAAAGATAAAGAAACGGAGGAGGCAAAAGATGTTTCTCGACGTTGCGACGATATACATTAAAGCCGGTAACGGCGGCGACGGAGCGGTGAGCTGGCACCGCGAGAAGTACGTGGCTGCCGGAGGTCCCGACGGCGGCGACGGCGGCAAAGGCGGAGACATATACTTCGAGGCTTCAGCGGCGATGAATACGCTCGCGGCATTCAGGTATTCTCAGCATTTCAGGGCGGAGAACGGCGCTAAAGGAAGCGGCAGAAACTGCACGGGCAGAGCAGGGAAGGACGTCGTTATCAAGGTTCCCTGCGGCACCGTGGTGAAGGACGCGGAGTCCGGCGGCATAATAGCGGACGTATATAAGGAAGGCGAGCGCGTGCTCGTGCTCCAAGGCGGACGCGGCGGGCGCGGCAACGCGAAATTCGCTACCGCCAAGAGGCGTTCTCCCGGTTTTTCCGAGACCGGCGAACGCACCGTCGAACGTAAAATAATTCTCGAACTTAAGACGATAGCGGACGTCGGCCTTGTCGGATTCCCGAACGTGGGAAAATCCACGCTTTTGTCGGTCATTTCGGCCGCGCGTCCGAAAATCGCCGATTATCATTTCACCACGTTATCTCCCAATCTCGGGACCGTGGTCTACGGCGACGAATCCTTCGTCGTAGCCGATATCCCCGGACTTATCGAGGGCGCGAGCAAGGGCGTAGGTCTCGGACACAGCTTCCTTCGCCACGTGGAGCGCGTGAGGCTCATAGTGCATCTCGTGGACATCAGCGGTATAGAGGGCAGGGATCCCGCGGAAGACTACATCGCGATCAGGAAAGAGCTTACGGAGTATTCGCCGGAGCTCGGCGCGCTTCCCGAAATAGTAGTCGCCAACAAGTGCGATCTTCAGCCCGACGAAAGCGCTTTCGAAGCTTTGGAAAAAGTCTGCGGAAGTAAGGTTCTACGCATATCCGCCGCGACCACGGCGGGCATAGAGGAATTCAAGCGCGTTATTTCCGCAAAGCTCGAGGAACTCCCGCCTGCGGAACCTCTACGTTTCGTGCCTTTCGAATACGAAGCCAAGGACCGCGACTCCTTCGAGGTGCACAAAGAGAACGGTGTATATTACGTTACGGGCGGCTACGTCGAGGAGCTTGCGCGCAGGGTGGTATTGAACGACGGGGATTCCTTCCGCTGGTTTCAGAAAGCTTTGCGGGAGAAGGGCGTAATCAACGAACTCAGAGCGCAGGGCATCGGGGAAGGAGACGTCGTGGATATAATGGGAGTGGAATTCGAGTACGTGCCGTGATCTTAGTCGGGAGCGTTCAGCGGTTTTCTCTGGCGGAGCGTAAGAGACAGCCGAAAGCAAGTACGAGCGGTATCGACGCCGTTACGTAATAATACGTTCTTAGCGGAGTGAAGAAAGCGGCGGCGGTCAGCATGAACGTCACGAAAAGATAATATTTCAGTTTGCGCCTGTCGAATACCGTCTCGAGCAGGCGTCCGGGTTCGGGACGAACGTTCCTTACCCGTTTTTTTTCGCACAGAGGCTTCGGCAGAGCGTTATGCTTTTTGAGATAACGGTAAACGGCGCGCTTGTCGGGATAAGATATTTCCTGCGGTATCAGACCGCCGAGGTTTACCGTTTTTCGGTCGCGCGCTCTGGTAAGTATCATTATTTTGTCCGTGCCGAATCCGACAGCCGCTCTGTATGCCGCGGATATATCCTCCTGAGTAAGATTGATGAATTTGTAAAGTACCGCTACGGTATAGCGTTCACCGTCTTTTTCGGCGACGAAATAGGGCGGCTTGAGCTGAACGCGTCTTTCGGCGGGCAGCGTCTGATATATCAGTTTGGTTTGCTTTTCCGCGCCCATAAGCGCGAGGTAAGCGCACATTTCCTGGGGAGATATTTCTTTGACGAGACCTCGTCTTACCTTGACTCCGATATATACGAGCGCTGCCGAAGCATATGCCGCGGCGGTCACGGTCACCGCCATGCCGTCGTTAAGGTATCTCGAGCATAAACCGTAAGTTATCACTATGAAAGCCGCCGAAAATATTATCTTGTCCAATAACTTAGCCATAAGCATAATATTTCCCGAAAAGGTGTTTTTAGTCGTTGAATATCGCGCGCGGATATAGTATAATCGAAGCATGAAAACAGCCGTTCTCGGAGGCACGTTCGATCCGTTGCACTCCGAACACATAGCCATAGTCTTGAAGGCGACGGAACGCTACGGATTTGACAGGGTGATTCTCGAGCCGACGTACAACCCGCCGCATAAGCATTGCCGCATAACTCCTTACGAGGACCGCGTCAAGATGCTCAGACTTTTTGCGGAGAGGACGCCTTGCGTCGAGATAGACGAGACCGAACGCGAGATGGCGCTCGAACACGCGTATTCCTATCTCGTGCTTTCCGAAATCAAGAGGAAGTTCGAGGGAGACGAACTCACGTATCTCATAGGCTCCGACAGCCTCATGAAATTCACCGAGTGGCGCAATCCGGACAAAGTGGCGAAAATAATGCCTGTTATGGCTGTGCCGCGCGGCGACGTGCGCGCTATGGCGGAAGCGGAAGCCGCTAAACTCAACGCCGCGTACGAAGGCGCGCGGATAACGGTGGCGGACTTCGACTGCGAGGAAGTATCCTCAAGCGTCATCAAACTTTATTTCGAGCTTAAAGATTACGACAAAGCCGCGGAATACGTTCCGGATTATATCATCGGATATGTGTCTGACAACGGGCTGTATTCGGTATATTCGTCGCTTGTCGAACGATTGAGGAGCGAAATGAGCGAGAGACTTTTCGCCCATACCGTTCGGACAGCGGAATTTGCGGCAGAACATGCCTGGCAATTGAACGTGGACTTCGATTCGGCGTTTCTTGCAGCCATACTTCACGATTCGCGCAAGCAGTGCCCGCCCATGCATCCCGCGGAAAGCTACGACACGCTTTCCAAAGAAGTCATACACCAGTACGACGGCGCCGAAGCGGCTTCGGACGTGTACGGCGTAAAGGACGAGAGGATAATTGACGCCATACGTTATCACACGACAGGCAAACCCGATATGAGCGCTCTCGGCAAATTGATTTTCATAGCGGACAAACTGGAGGCGGGCAGAAGCTACGAAGGCGTGGAAGAACTGCGCGCGCTTGCGGATAAAGACATCGAGGCGTGTTTCCGCGCGCTTCTGAGGCACAATTACGAGTACCTTAAGCGTTCGGGCGCGCAAATTGACCCGTTGACTTCCCGCGCGTACGCATGGTACAATATAGCGGAGTAAAAATTACCTTTGGAGGTACGAATGGAAGCTTTGGCGCTTACCGAACTTATTTACAAAGTTCTCGACGACAAGCAGGGCGGCGATATCGAAGTCGTCGAACTCGGGCATTCCGAGATAGCCGATTATTTCGTGATAGCCACAGGCAAAAACTTCAATCATGTACGCGCTTTGGCGGAAGAAGTCGAAGACAAACTCGCGGAGCAGGGCGTTTTAGCCACCCGCAGAGAGGGATTGCGCGAAGGCAGATGGGTCGTTATCGACTACGACAACGTCATCGTGCATATTTTCAGCGCGGACACGCGCGAATTCTACTGTCTCGAGAAGCTGTGGAAGACAAGAAACGCTAAATCATCCGCACAGGACGACAAAACGGAATAGACAGAGTAAAGGAAGAACTTAAAATGGAGAAAGTCAACGAAACGGAAAAAGCGGCGGCAGAAGGAATATCTGTCGCCGAATACAAACCTCTTATAATACTCGCTCCTGCAGGACCTCTCGATCCGCCAAAAAATAAGGAACGTAAGAAATCGGAAGTAAAGCCTTTTACGAAGCGCAACGCGACGGCGTATATAACCAAAGTCGCAATATTGTCGGCGCTTTCCACGGTATTGTATCTTTTTGCGAGATTCCCGATTTTCCCGGTATTCCCGTTCAGCGTTCTCGACATGGACTTTTCCGATATACCTGCGTTGATAGGCGGTTTCTCGATGGGACCCGTGGCGGGAGTGATCATAGCTCTCATAAAATGCGTGATAAAGCTCTCCACGTCGTCCACAATGTTCGTCGGCGAACTCTCCAATTTCATAGTGGGTTGCGCTTTGGTGTTGCCTGCAAGCCTTTATTACAAGTTTCATAAGACGCGCAAAGGAGCGTTGATAGCGCTTGTGATAGGCATTCTGGTGAATGCGGCGGTGTCGATATTCAATAACTATTTCATAACGGTGCCGCTGTATGCGCAGTTTGCGCCGGTAGTCATGGAGGTAAGAGTGGAATTTGCTTGCGAATACGGTCTCGCGTTCAACCTTCTTAAGTCTACGGTGGCTTCGATAGTTACGTTTGTACTGTATAAGAAGCTGTCTCCCATACTTCATCTATGACGATAATTTCGCATTCGCCCGAAGAAACTGCGGCTTTGGCCGCGAAGATAGCGGAAAAACTCGAAGGCGGCGAAACGCTCGTACTTCGCGGCGGGCTCGGAGCCGGCAAGACAACGTTTACCAAAGGGCTTGCCAAGGCTCTCGGCATTTCTCGCAACGTCGTTTCGCCCACGTTCACACTCGTACGGGAATACGAGGACGGCAGACTGAAACTTTACCATTTCGATCTGTACCGCATAGAGGACGAGGGCGAACTCGAAGAACTGGGACTCGACGAATATTTCCGCGACGACTCCGTCGTCGTAATAGAATGGAACAGGATAAGCAGACTGCCGGGAAAGGTTACGGAGATAGTTTTCACGGTAAATCCCGACGATTCGCGTACGATAGAGGTCGTTAATTCATGAAAGCGCTTATTATTGACACTACTTGGGAAAGAGCCGTACTCGCTCTCGTCGACGGCGAACGGGTATATAAATACATCGGCGAAGCCGGCGCGCGCAGACATTCCCCGACGGTACTTGCCGAAGCGGACAGGATTTTCGGCGAAGCGGGTATCGCGCCGCGCGATCTCGACGCGGTCGGCGCGGTAGTGGGTCCCGGTTCTTTTACCGGTATAAGGATAGGGGTCGCCACCGCAAACGCGATGGCGAAAGCCACGGGCGCGAAACTCGTGGAGATAACGGAGCTTGAGGCGTTGATAGAGGGAAAGTCGGACGCGACCGCGCTCATAGACTGTAAACACGATAATTACTACGTACTTAGGCGTATTGACGGAAAGGACGAATATTTCTCCGCGAATATATCTGAATTGAACGAGGATAAGGACAGAGCGGTCTTTTTCGAGGGAGAGATAACGGATAAGCTCATAGCTAGTTTTATGAGAAAATACGCTCTCGGCGAGTTCGTGACGGAAGCTCGGCCGTTCTATATCAAAAAATCTTCTGCGGAGGCATAGGATGCGATTCACCGTAAGTCCTTACGGACTCGAAGATCTTCAGCATATCGCGGAAATAGAGAAGGAATGTTTCGAGCATCCCTGGTCTTACGACAGCTTCTGTATGGAATACGCCGATAAGAAAAAACATTATTTCGTTGCCAAAGACGAAAGCGGAGAGGTGATCGGTTACGGCGGTTTCGCACATGTCGAGGACGAAGCGCACATAATGAATATTGCGGTCACCGCAAAAGCGCGGCGCATGGGCGTCGGAAGCGCTATTCTCAGAGCTGTCTTGGATTGTGCCGAAAAGCTCGGCATAGTCGCAATCACGCTCGAAGTGGACGATTCGAACGCAGCCGCGATAGCAGTTTACGAGAAGGCGGGTTTCAAATGCGCGGGACTGAGACCGCATTATTACGGTTGGGACAGACCTGCGCGCATTTATTGGTTGAGATTCTGACGCCAGTCGGCGCAATCACATTTTTTTCGATTCCGGAATACTATGTGCCGTGCTCAATTATATTTCGTACGGCAAAGGCAAAAATATTATTTTTTTACACGGCTGGGGCGGCTCTACGGCGAGCTTTAAGGGTATTGCCGATATATTGTCTGCGGAGTACCGCGTGACTCTGGTCGATTTTTACGGCTTCGGCGAAACTCCGCATCCCGACAAATCTCTTACGCTCGACGATTACGTCGATGGCGTCGTCGAGATCGTACGTAAAGAAAACATGGCGGAAGCGGTTTTCGTGGGACATTCTTTCGGCGGAAGGGTTGCGGTAAGGCTGACTCGGAAATATCCGCAGTACGTGAGAAAGCTCGTGCTTATCGACGCGGCGGGACTGAGACCGCGTTTTTCGCTTATGCGCTTTGCGCGGGTCGTTTTGCATAAATTACGTCGTGCGGCGGGACTCAAAGGTCTGAACGGATCTCACGATTACGCCGCTTTAAGCGGCGCGATGAAGGGGACTTTTGTAAATATAGTCAACGATCATACCGACAAGGATCTGAGATATGTTTCTTCGGGCGCGCTGATCCTTTGGGGTAAGCGCGATAAGGATACGCCTCTGTATATGGCTAAACGCTTTCTGAGACATATTAAGAACAGTTCCTTGATTATATTCCCCGACGCCGGGCATTATTCCTATCTCGACGCATTCAACGAAACTTTATTTGCGCTTAAGGCATATATTGGATAGACGGGCGGGGTGATATATGGCGGACGCGTACATTATTCCCGTCAGCGTGGTGCTTGCGCTTTCATCGGGATACCGTACGCTGACGGAATTGCAACTCAATAACTACTATCCTGTGTGGTCAGTGGGTAAGATGCTACTGCGGTATGCCGTTGCGGCGCTGGCTGCAGCGATATGCGCCGTGTGCGCCGTTCATTCGGAAAGAGCGCTAATGATAGCGTTTGCCGTCGTATCGGCGGCGGTATTCGTAACCGTCAACTTCTTCAACGTGCGCATGCGTACCAAATACCGCTTCACTCGACGGGCTTCGAGGCTTGCGGCCGTTTATACGGCGGTCGTGTGCGCCCTTATAGTATTTGCCGGTATGATATTCGCTTCCGACGCCGCAGGAGTCGCCGCGTGCGCCCTTTGCGTAGGATTGTCGCCTACGATAGCGAAAATTACGGCGCAGGCGTTGCTGCCGTTAGAGAAGGCCAATAACAGGCGGTATACGGATAAAGCGAAAAGATATCTTGCGGGACTTAACGTAGTATGCATAGGCATAACCGGAAGCTACGGCAAGACTTCCTGCAAAAATATTCTTGCCGAAATGCTTTCCGTGCGGTACAAGGTGATCAAGACGGAAGCAAACTACAATACGCCGCTCGGTATAGCCAAGACCCTCGAAAAATATTCGGGGGAACAGATATTCATCGCGGAAATGGGCGCGAAAAGACGCGGCGACATAAGCGAATTAGCCGACATCGTCCGCCCGAAGTACGCGATAATAACGGGCGTAGCGCCTCAGCATCTCGAGAGCTTCGGAAACATGGAGAACGTCGCCCGCACGAAATTCGAGCTAGCCGAGGCGATACCCGCGGACGGATTTACCGTATTCAACTGCGATAATCCGTATACGCGGAGAATGAAGGAAATATCTCCGTCGCCCGCGGTCGGCGCAGGCTACAGAGAGGGCGAATACCGCGCGGAAAACGTGCGGCTCAACTCCCAGGGATGCCGATTCGATCTCGTGACAGACTCGGACAGAGTGAGGATCGAAACGGCGTTATTGGGACGACATAACGTTTTGAATATCGTGTTATGCGCGGCTTTGGCGCATAAAATGGGTATTTCGCTGGCAGAGATAGCTTACGCGGTGCGCGGATTGCGACCCGTTCCGCACAGGCTCGAAGCGACTACCGCGGGTGGGATCACGATAATAGACGACAGCTATAACGCCAATATAGAGGGAGTCGGCTGTGCGCTCGAAGTGTTGGCGGCGTTCAAAGGCAGGAAGGTGCTTTACACTCAGGGAATAGTCGAACTGGGACATAAACAGCGAGAGATCAACCGCAAATTAGGTAAACTGGCTGCCGCGGTGGCGGACGTGGTCATGCTGAGCGGTGTGAACGCTCGAGCGATCGCCGACGGACTCAGAGAGGGCGGCTTCGGCGGCGAGATACACCGCTATTCGGGGCTTTCCGAAGCCCGTGAAGCATTCAAAACGTTGTTGCGTAACGGCGACGTATTGCTTATACAGAACGATATACCGTAAAGGAGGTAGGAGATATGTTGACGGTGGGAGCTTTTTTCGGCGGCGATTCGTCGGAACACGACATTTCGGTCATAACGGCATTGGAAGCTATAACAGCCATGCCGTCTGCCGGAATAAAATGCGTGCCCGTATATATGCGAGACGGCAAATGGTATACGGGAGCGGCGCTTACGGACGTGAAAAGTTATATGCCGTTTTGCGGCGCAAAGCATACCGAAGTCCATATTTCGGGCAAAACGCTGTATTATAAGAAGCGCGGCAGCGTCCGCAAGAAGTATGCCGAACTGGATTGCGCGCTGATACTTGCGCACGGAGGTATGGGAGAAGGGGGCGGGCTGCAGGGTTTGCTCGAGATATACGGGATACCGTACACTTCCGCGGGGGTAACTGCCAGCGCGATGTGTATGGACAAATATCTTACGAAAAAATATCTTGGCTCATGCGGCGTACCGGTGCTTGACGGGGTAAGGATCCCGCGCGGATATGTCAAAAAAGATTTGGAAGACGCCGAAAAGCTCGGTTATCCGCTATTCGTGAAGCCTAATTCGCAGGGCAGCAGTATAGGCGCGGGCATGGCGCGGGATCGCGCGGAACTCGAAGAGCGCCTTGCTCTCGCTCACGAATTCGACGAATATGCGCTGGTCGAGCGTTGCATCCCCGACGCCTCGGAGTATAACGTGGCAATATTTTCCGCTTCGGGTACCGTCCACATAAGTGAACCCGAAAAACCGTCGCGCGTAAGCGAATTTCTCACTTTTGACGATAAATACATGCGCGGAAGGAGCGGTATGAGCGGCGCGGAGCGAGAATTTCCCGCAAAAGTGACAGAGAAGACGAGAGAAGAGCTTAAAAGGCTGAGCGGATACGTATATAAGATCGCGGGGCTCGACGGAGTGGTGCGAATAGATTATATTTCCGACGGCAAGAAGCTTTATCTCAACGAAATAAATACCGTGCCCGGCTCAATGGCGCATTATCTTTTCCCCGAATACAATTATACCGAATTTCTCAGAATGCTGATAGAAAACGCGCTTTATAAGGGGCTGAATGCAGAAAAAGTGTATTATACCGACGTGCTTAACCGCGGAAAAGGTAAGGGATCGTGAGCGTCATTCGGGGCAAACGGGTCTCACGGTGACGGTCTTATTGTCGGTATAGCGTACGAGTCCCGGTCTGTTGAGCTTCTTTACGTACTTACGCAGCGTATAATCCACTTCGACCGAAGACGCGCCGCGCGCTTCGGAATAGTAGGCAACCGCCTCTGCGGCGCGGATTATCACGCTCTCGGGAATTGACGAGTTGCGGCTTATTATGACGCCGTGCGCTCCGTGGTAGTTCTTGACGTGTAGCCACATATCGTTTCCGGAGGCCACGGAGAAAGTGACTTCTTCGTTCTGCGCGTTGTTTTTCCCGACGTATACGGTGAAGCCTTCGACGTCGAAGCGAAGCGGGGGAGTCTTTTTCGGCTTGCGTGCGGAGCGCTGCTTTTCGCTCCGTCTGCGCTTGCCGGCGAGCGAGTAAAGCTCCGAATCTATCTCGTCGTATTCCGCTTCCGAAGAACAGTTGGCTATCGACGTTTCTATTGTCAGGAGGTAGTCGTAAAGCTCCTCGGAGCGCGCTTTATCCTCGGCTGCGTAGCTTTCCGCGCCCTTTGCCTTCATGTATTTCTTGAAATAGCGTTCAACGTTCTTTTGGGGCGAAATAGTGGGGTCTAAAGCGATTTCAACGCTTCGAGTATTATAAAAATCGTCACAAATTATAATACTCGAACCGCGTTTTATGCGGTACATATTGCATTTCAGTATTTCTCCGAGCTCGCGGCAACGCTCTTTCTCCGCGCTTGCCGCAAGCACCGCTTCTGCTTCCTCGATATGCCGTAACGCCTTCGATTTCAGCGCCTTGAGTTTCTTTACGAGTCTGCGCGTATCGTCGGCTTTGCGCTGCGCCGCGGCTCCCGCCGAGTAGTAGGTCTCCATGGCTTCGGAGAGAGTGGCGCAGCCGACAGTCGCTACGCCTTCGCCGAGCGTTAGATAGGGATATGCGTAAAACCCTTTCGGTTTACCGTCCGGCGCGACGGCGACGCAGGGAGAATACCCTTCGTATCCGTACAGGTCGGACATGCGCTCGGCGGCTTTTTCAGCTCCGATCGCGTCGCTTAACGCGTACAGCTCCGCCGCGCTCTCTTTGGACAGTCCGTTTATCTCTCGGCACAGAGTGCGTACAGCGTCGTCAGACGGAGCGTTTTTTATGATCTCTTTTATTTTTTCTGTCTCGTTCAGGAGCGTTTTGCCTCGCGGCGGCAGTTCGTACCGGTGGCGTGGGAGAACGGTGCGCGTTTTTTCGCCCACGGTACGCTTCAAAGCGTCGATCACCGTGTAATTTTCGTCCGTAAGTATGATATTCGAAGAGCCGCCCATGATCTCCGTTATAAGTCTGTACTCGGACACGTCGTTAAGTTCGTTACGGCTCAGGACGCTCATTTCCACGATGCGGTCTTCGTTCAGAACGGTTACGCTCTTTATCTGAGAACCGCACAGATATTTTCTCAAAACCATGCAGAACGGTGTGGGGATCTGTCCGGTACGCTGCTTTTCGGAACATAAATGAACGCGCGGCATACCTGCCCTGCAACTCAATAGCAAAGTCGCGTTCGCGCCCCTTGCGCGCAGACTGACGACGATCTCGTCTTCCGACGGAGCCGTTACTTTGTCTATCCTCCCTTCGCGGAAGGACGAACATATCTCTTTGGCGAGCGCTTTAAGCGTTATCATATCGTTCGGCATATTTTCATTATACCCCGAAAGGCGTTCTCAGGCAATCATTTATACTCCGAAAATACGCGTGAGAGCGGTCGGTTACGCCTTTTTCCGACTGAATTTATCGCCTTCAAACGGTTGCATTACCTTTTTTAATATGCTAATATATGTAGGCTATACATTTATCGATAATAATTGGAGGTTATACCAATATGGAGTACTCAGTTCAGAAGCTCGAAAAATCGAGAGTAGAAATCGCCGTAAGCGTCGATAAGACGGAATGGAAAGATTTCATTCAGCAGGCGTTTGCCAAGAATAAGCATCGCTTCAGTATCGAGGGCTTCCGCCCCGGTAAAGTGCCTTTCGGCGTGCTTGCCAAAAGATACGGCGAAGAAATTTTCTACGAAGACGCCGCCGACATCGCTATAGGTAAGTATTACGGCGAGATAGTCGAGAAAGAAAAGATCAACGTCGTGGCTCGTCCCGACGTGGATATCAACGTCATCGACGCCGACGGTTTGAAATTCGTCTGCACCGTAGCAGTTTATCCCGAATTCGAGCTGGGAGCTTATACCGGTCTTACCGTAAAGAAAGTTGCCCGTAAGGTCAAGAAAGAGGACGTACAGGCCGAGATCGACCGCGAACGCGAAGCCAACGCGAGATTCGTCGACGTGACCGACAGAGCCGTTCAGGAAGGTGATATGATCGAATTCGATTATTCCGGCTCTATAGACGGCGTGAAGTTCGACGGCGGTACCGCCGAGAAATACAGCCTTACCGTGGGCAGCAAGCAGTTCATACCCGGATTCGAAGATCAGCTCGTCGGCAAAAAGATCGGTGAGAAATTCGACGTAAACGTTACTTTCCCCGAAGATTACCACGCCGAAGAGCTTAAGGGCAAGCCTGCAGTATTCGAATGCCTCATTCACACCATAAAATATAAAGAGCTTCCCGCTGCCGACGACGAATTCGCCAAGGATCTCGGAGAATTCGATACCTTCAAGGAATACGAAGCGGGCGTAAAGGCAAGACTTCAGAAGAAAGCCGACGACGAAGCCACCGCGAAAGAGGACGAAGCGCTCCTCAAAGCCATCATGGACGGCACGACCGTGGATATACCCGACGCCATGATCGAGGACGAGATCGACCGTCAGCTCGAGGGCATGAAGGCGAGCATGAGCCGTTACGGTCTCAAGTTCGAAGATTACCTCAAATATATGAATACCACCGTCGACGACATCCGCAAGGAACGCAGAGAGCAGGCAGAGAAGGACGCCAAGACCGGCATCGTACTCGAAGCCATAGTCAAGAAGGAGAACCTTATCCCCAACAAAGAGGAATTCGAAGCCGAGCTTAAGAAGCAGGCGGAAGAAGCCGGCAAGAGCGTTGAGGAAATGACCAAGGATTGGGACGAATACCGTTACAATTACACGATGAACAAGCTTGTCGACGACAAACTTTTCAAGTTCCTGCGCGAGAACAACACCATAGCGTAACGAAGCTGTCGCTATTATTCAACAAAACCACTCTTAATCGTCGCGTAGCCGCCTCATAAGCGGCACGCGACGGAAGTACACTTAACGTAAGGAGGCTGAAGGTGGATAATACTATCAAATCGGTAATGATGCCGATCCCTACGGTCATAGAACAGACCAACAGAGGCTCGACGGCATACGATCTTTATTCGAGACTGCTCGAGGACAGGATAATATTCCTTACCGGGACTATCGACGACGCAACCGCCAATCTCGTGGTGGGGCAACTCCTCTATCTCGAGACCAAAGACCCCGCCAAGGACATATCTTTATATATCAATTCGCCCGGAGGTAGCGTTACCGCCGGTATGGCGATATTCGATACGATGAATTACGTTAAATGCGACGTTTCCACGATCTGCGTGGGAATGGCGGCTTCCATGGGCGCGTTCCTGCTTGCCGCAGGAGCCAAGGGCAAGAGGATTTGCCTTCCCAACTCCGAAGTGATGATACATCAGCCTCTGGGCGGCGCACAGGGGCAGGCGAGCGACATCAAGATCGTAGCCGATCACATTCTGCGTACCAAGCAGAAACTCAATACTTTCCTTGCGGAAGCTACCGGTAAGTCTTACGAGCAGATCGAGAAGGATACCGACCGCGACAACTATATGACCGCCGAGGAAGCCAAGGAATACGGCATCGTGGACGCCGTTATTTACTCCCGTAACTAGCGGATGAGGGAGTAAGAATACATAAAACTTAGAGCCGGCACGAGCCGGGATATGAGGTAAAATGGATTCTTTTTTCAAAGACGAAATCAAATGCTCGTTTTGCGGCAGAAGCGAAGCGAGTCTCGATATTCTGTACGCCGGGCATAACGGCGCGTACATCTGCAGGGATTGCGCCGAAAAGATAGCGCTTGCTTTCCGCGAGAACTCGTCGCAGAACGCGGACAGCAATGACGGCGTCAATCTTCTGTCGCCCAAGGAGATCAAAGCGCGTCTCGACGAGTACATCATCGGTCAGGATAAAGCCAAAAAGATCCTTTCCGTTGCCGTCTATAATCATTATAAGAGGGTGCTTTCTCCCGCGAGCGAGAAATTCAAGGATGTCGTTCTCGAGAAGAGCAATATCCTTATGCTCGGACCTACCGGTTCGGGAAAAACGCTGCTTGCGAGAACGCTTGCAGGAATATTGAACGTGCCTTTTGCCATGGCGGACGCGACCGCGCTCACGGAAGCCGGATACGTGGGAGAAGACGTGGAAAACATCCTTCTCAAGCTTATCCAGGCAGCCAAGGGCGACGTTCAGCGGGCGCAGAAGGGTATAATCTATATAGACGAGATAGACAAAATATGCCGTAAGAGCGAAAATGTCAGCATAACGCGCGACGTTTCCGGCGAGGGCGTGCAGCAAGCGCTTCTCAAGATACTCGAATCCACCGTAGCCAACGTGCCTCCGCAGGGAGGACGCAAACATCCTCAGCAGGAATTCATCCAGATCGATACTACGAATATCCTGTTTATATGCGGCGGAGCGTTCGTCGGACTCGAGAAGATAGTCGGCAAGCGTAAAGAAACTTCTTCGATAGGCTTTACCGGCACCGTTCACAGCGACGAGAAGAGCTATTCGGAGATGCTCGAGGATCTTCAGCCAGACGATCTCATCAAATTCGGTCTCATTCCCGAGTTCGTAGGCAGAGTGCCGATCGTCGCCACTCTCGAGCCGCTCGACCGCAAGGCGCTTATGTCCATACTTTGCGAGCCGAAAAACGCTCTCGTCAATCAATACCGTAAACTTCTCGACATGGACGGCATCGACCTCGAATTCGAAGAGGAAGCGATAGGCGCGATAGCCGATCGCGCGCTCAAACTCAAAACGGGCGCAAGAGGGCTGCGCACCATCGTGGAGAACGCCATTCTCGGACTGATGTACGACGCGCCCGGCGATAAGGACATAGAAAAAATTCTCGTTACCGCCGACTGTATCAACAAAGGTACGCCCCCGGTGGTCATAAGGCGTAACAAAGTAGGCTGAAACGGGGCAGTTTGCCAGAATTTACGCATTGATTTTACCGCCTCAGGGTGGTAAAATTTCAAACAGACAGGAAGAAACTATGGAAGACATAAGAATCAAAGCCATTACCGTCAAAAAAGCGGTATTCCCTTACGAAAACGGCAGAACGGACATCGCTTCCGTAAGCGATATAGCCGCCGTGCGCGCCGCGGTCAGCGCGGGACAGCGTATTGCGCTCGTACCGGTGAGGGAATTCCCCGCCGAGATACGCGAAGGCGATATTGCGATAGTCGTGAGCGTCGAACAGTTCATGCTTACGCCCGAGGATTCGGGTGCGACGCTTATTTATAAAGCGGACAGGACCCGCTATTTCGTGCAGTCTCCAGTAACGGAAGACGGCATCACTCAGATTTCCCTTATACCCGCAAGGTTTTTCACCACTGCCGACGACAAGGAGATATTCGCGCTTTACAAGAGAGCGGAGAAGGCTTACGCCGATTATCTGGAAGCAGACGGCAGCAAAGGCATAGAACTCGAATTGGAAACGGTCAATACCGACATCGACGCGATAGTCATGCATCTCGGCAATACCGACAAGATGCAATTCCTCACTGCGCTCGACACCAAAGTCCGTCTCGTCAAATTCATCAATGCGCTTTCCTACGAGATGGAGATAATGTCGATAGACGCTTCCGTCGCCCGGCAGGTACGCGAAAGCATGGACGAAAACCAGCGCGAATATTACGTGCGCGAGCAGATCAAGGCTCTTTCCCAGGAGATAGACGAAGAGGACGAGAGCGAGAGTTATCTCGAGAAAATAGACGCGCTCGATACCACCGAAGAGAACAAAGAAAAATTCAGACGCGAGGTAAGGAGACTCAACAGAACAGCTCCCGCGTCTCCGGATATGGCGCTCATCAAAAATTATCTCGATACCGTTATAGAGCTTCCGTGGGGAGTTTATACCGAGGACAACGAGGATCTCAAAGAGGCGCAACGCGTCCTGGACGAAGACCATTACGGTATCGAGAAGGTCAAGGAACGCCTTATCGAAGCGCTCGCGGTGCGTAAACTCAGCAAAGAGGGCAGAAGTCCCATAATCTGTCTCGTAGGACCTCCCGGAGTAGGCAAGACGTCGATAGCGAAATCGATAGCGAGGGCAATGAATAAAAAATATGTCCGTCTATCGTTCGGCGGGGTCAGAGACGAGGCGGAGATAAGAGGACACCGCAAAACATACGTGGGCGCAATGCCGGGAAGGATAATAACTTCCATAAAGACCGCGGGAAGCATGAACCCCGTATTCCTCATGGACGAGATAGACAAGATGGCTTCCGACTACAAAGGAGATCCGGCAAGCGCTCTTCTCGAAGTACTCGATCCCGAACAGAACGTCAATTTCCGCGACCATTTCCTCGAAGTGCCTTTCGACCTGTCGAAAGTGTTGTTCATCACTACGGCAAATACTCTCGATACGATATCGAGACCGCTTCTCGACCGTATGGAAGTGATCGAGATGAGCGGATATACCGACATCGAGAAGAAGGAGATCGCCAAGCGGTATCTTATACGCAAGGCTCTTAAGCAAAACGGCGTAGAGGCTTCGTGGGTGAAGATCACCGACGAAGCGATAGAAGAGATAATCCATAATTACACGCGCGAATCGGGCGTGCGCGCGTTGGAAAAACAGATTAACGCGGTAGTGCGCAAGATAGCGCGCAGGTTCGTGGAGAGACCCAATTCGCGCCGCGTTACCGTAAGCCCGAAGAATCTTGCCGATTTCCTCGGAGAACCCAAGTATCTCGAGAAGAGCAAAGTGCGTCCCGACGTCACCGGCGTGGTCACGGGACTGGCATGGACGGAAGTAGGCGGAGACACTCTGGAAGTGGAAGTCGCGTTCACTCCCGGTAAGGGCGAGATACTTCTCACGGGCAGCCTCGGCGACGTTATGAAAGAAAGCGCGCGCATAGCGCTCAGCTATTGCCGTACGCACCTTGCGGAATGGGGCATTCCGGAGGAATTTTTTAAGGAACACGACGTACATATCCATGTTCCCGAGGGTGCAACTCCCAAAGACGGACCTTCGGCAGGCATCACGATAGCTACCGCCGTATGCTCCGCGCTTACCGATAAACGGGTGAGAGGCGACGTCGCCATGACGGGAGAGCTTACGTTACGAGGGAAGGTGCTTCCCATAGGCGGGCTTAAGGAAAAATCTCTCGCCGCGCTCCGCGACGGAGTAAAGACGATATTCCTTCCCGAGGATAACCGCAAAGATTATAAAGAACTTCCAGAAGCGGTCAAGAAAAATATAGATTTCCGCTTCGTAGACAACGTGGGAGCGGTGATAAAGAACGCGATAATATGGTAATAACCAACGCTTCGTTCGTGACTTCAGCGGCGAGCGCCGCGCAGATAATACAAGGCGAAACGCCCGAGATAGCCGTCGTCGGTAGATCCAACGTCGGCAAATCCAGTTTTATCAACCTTATCACCGCGAACGGAAAGCTTGCCAAGACTTCCAAAGAACCCGGCAGAACGCGTCTGATCAATTACTTTTCGGTAAATTCCGGACAATTTTATCTCGTGGATCTCCCGGGATACGGCTTCGCTCGCGTCTCCGACGCGGAGAAGGAAAGATGGGCGGATATAATAGAAGCATATTTCCGTGCAAGTCCGTCGCTACGCAATGTGTTCCTGCTGCTCGATATACGCAGAGACGTTTCGCGCGACGACGTTACGATGATAAATTATCTTTATCATTTCAATATACCTTTTACGGTGATATGCACCAAGTCCGACAAGCTCTCGAGAAGCGCAGCAATGGACAGACGGCGCAAGATCGCGCTTTCTCTTAAAGTGGGTCCCGATAACATCATCGTCTCGAGCGCGTTGACCAGGCAGGGCAGAGCGGATATACTGCAACGCATAGACGAGATACTCGCTTTCGGCGGCGCAGACATAGTGGAGGACGCGGAAGAATGAGCGTTTATGCCATAAGCGATCCGCATCTGTCTTTTACTGAGGACAAACCCATGTCCGTATTCGGAGCCGTCTGGGAAAACCATTGGGACGAAATATCCGCAGATTGGCGCGCCAAAGTGTGCGACGACGACATAGTGTTGATCGCGGGCGATATTTCGTGGGCTATGTATCTCGACGACGCCGTCAAGGATCTCGCGCTCATAGGAGAGCTTCCGGGAACAAAGATACTGATCCGCGGAAATCACGATTACTGGTGGTCTGGAATATCCAAAGTGCGCGCAGTATTGCCGCCTGCTACGTACTGTCTTCAGAACGACGCCGTCAGGATCGGTCGCCGCGTATTTGCCGGAAGCAGAGGATGGAGCGTCCCGGAGACGGGAGCGCAGCAGAAACCCGAAGACGCAAAAATATTTGAACGCGAAGTTATCCGCATGGAAATGAGCCTTGCGGCTGCCGACAAGCTCCGTCAAGAGGGGGATACTTTGATAGCGATGATACATTATCCGCCCTTTAATTCGCGTTACGAAAGTTCCCCTTTTACAGAGCTTTTCCGCAGATACGGAGTTTCCAAAGTAGTCTACGGACATCTTCACGGCGCAGAATCCCGCGCCGAACTTACGCGCGATAAGCAGGGCGTGCGTTATTATCTTACCTCCTGCGACAAGCTCGGGAACGCGCTCGCGTTCATCGATTAAGCCGCCTTAGTACGATACGTCACGCTATTCCGGACAGCGTTTTTACTCCGTCGCTTTAAGCGGCGGTTTTTTTTTGCGAATCGATGCCGTTAAGAACAAACGTTCATAAAAAATCGACTTTCTCTCCTTTATAGACAAAAACTTCCCTAAAATTACATTATGAACTACTCAAAATTAAGTCAAAGTGGTTGCAAGTGGTTTAAGTTGTGATACAATTTATATGTAAAGAAAGGAGGCGTCATGGAGGTTTTCTTCGGAGAATACAATCAGGTACTCGACGGTAAGAACCGTATGCGCATGCCGATGAAGCTCAAAGTTCTTCTCGGCAACGAGTACTATATTCTCAACGGTGCGGGCGGTTGCCTCATCGTGATGAAAGCCGATCGCTTCAACGAGATGACCGCGCAGTTTGCGCGCGTTCCCATGAGCGATACCGCCGCCCGTTCGGTAGTATCCGAGATAATGGCATCGGTAGTCGTCCCCGAGGAAGACGCACAGGGAAGATTCGTGCTTCCCGCTCATTCCGTAAAGTATGCAGGGATAGACAAGAATATCGTTATCGTGGGCGCGTGCGACCTAATAGAAATATGGTCGGAAGAAAACTACAGAGCGCGCAGATCGTCCGCCAATTACAACGAGAGCCTCGCGGATAAGCTTACGAAGCTCAGGGAGTACGGGATCTGAATGGAGTTCAGGCATATTCCCGTAATGTACTGCGAAGCGCTCGAAGGACTTAACGTAAGACCCGACGGCATATACGTGGACTGCACGCTCGGCGGGGCGGGACATTCGAGAGGTATACTCGAGAGGCTTACCGGAAGCGGAAGGCTTATAGCCACCGATCTCGACGAAGAAGCCATCGAACACGGCAAAGAGGTATTGTCCGATTATTCGGATAAAGTAACGTTTATTCACGACGATTACAAGAACCTTCCCGCAAGACTCGACGAGTTGGGAGTAGGCGAAATAGACGGAGTATTGATCGATTTAGGCGTATCTTCCCCGCAGATCGACAATGCGGAAAGGGGATTCAGTTACATCAAGGACGCGCCGCTCGACATGCGTATGGACAGATCGCAGACGTTGGACGCAAAAGCGGTGGTCAACGGTTATCCCCGGGAAGAGCTGACGCGAGTGATACGGGAATACGGCGAAGACAAGCTGGCTTCCAAGATCGCCGCAGCGATCGTGAGAGAGCGCGAGCGCGAACCGATAGAAACTACTTCGAGGCTTGCCGAGATAATCGAGAAGTGCTATCCCGCGGCGTACAGATACAAATTCGGACATCCCGCGAAAAGAGTTTTTCAGGCGATAAGGATCGAAGTCAACGGAGAACTCTCGGGGTTGGACAAATTCCTCGAAGCGATCACCCTGAGGCTCGGTAAAGGCGGGAGAATAGCGGTGATAACTTTCCATTCGCTCGAAGACAGAATAGTGAAAAACGTCTTCAGGGAGCTTGAGAAAGACTGTATATGCGACAAACGCCTGCCCGTATGCGTATGCGGAAAAAGGCAGGAGATAAAAATACTGACGCCTAAGCCCGTAACGGCAGGCGAAGAAGAACTCAATGAAAACAAAAGGGCGGAAAGCGCGAAGCTCAGGATAGCCGAGCGCGTATAACGGAAGGAGGTAAGTATGGTCACGATGAGAAGAGACGTTGCGGCAGTCGCCGCCAACGGGATATTCGACAGGGTCGACAGGGATTCGGCGCTTACGGATTACGACATTTTTATGCGTGACAAAATGCGCAACGAAGAGAACTCGAACGCCGTTTCAAAGGCGTCGCGTTCCGATGCTTCGTATTCCGTAAAAGAGACGTACGGGTATCCGTACGGCATGGTCAAAGAGCCTGAAGCCGAAGATGAATATTCCGATTACGGCGAATACATGAGAGCGCAACTCAACCGTAAATCCGCCGATAAACTGCTCAGCAAAGAGGAGTTTTATCAGGCAAAATTCAATTCCTCAAGCGCCGTCAAAGTCGCGCCCAAAGCGCGTAAAAGCAAAAGGCACATGACAAAAGCCGGCAAAATTTTTACGCTGGTTTACGTTCTTATGGTGATTGCCGTGGCATCTATTATTATTGCTGTGAACAACAGTAGCGACGGCGGCAGCGGAGTGAGCGCCAGTGCGGATGCGGCTACGGGCGAGATCAAAGCTCTGACTGTTGAGACCCGGGAGATAGAGGGAAACTGGTTCGACGATCTCCTCGACGGTATCAGCAACAAATAAACAGGTTCCGTCGCGCCGAAGGAGCGCATTATCGGAAAAGTTACAGCTTACAGACAGAAGAAAAGGTTATTGGCAATGATTTTGCTGATAACCTTTTTGTTTATAGCGGTTATTGCCAGACTCATCTATATCGAGGTAGTCACGGGCGAGGATTTACAGGCGCGCGCTCTCGAACAATGGTACCGCGACGTACCGCTCCGGGCGGAGCGCGGCGAGATCACCGACCGTAACGGAGTGGTGCTTGCGGACTCCGCCACAGTATATACGATATACGTCCGTCCTGTCGCCGTCACCAATAAGGAAGTCACCGCGGCGATACTCAGCGAAACGCTCGAACTTAAGTACGACGCCGTTCTCGCCAAGATCAATTCGCGTTCATCCGAAGTGACCGTCAAGCACGGTGCGGACAAGGATACGGTACTCAGCATCGCCGAATCCGGCGCCACGGGCGTATACGTTTCGGAAAACATCGAGAGAGTATATGCTTACGGCAATCTCCTGACTCAGGTATTGGGATTTACCAATTCCGACGTAGTGGGGCAGACGGGCGTGGAAGCCTATTACAACGCTTATCTCGAAGGGAAGGACGGTTACGTGCTTACGGAAGCCGATCTCGTCGGACGCGAGATAGAGGACGGCAGGACTTATTACGTACCCGGGACCAAAGGCGGAACGGCGAAACTCACCATCGATTACACTATACAGAGTTTTGTGGAGAATATCATAGCAAAAGCGAAAGCCACTCACAACGCCAAAGGCGTAAGCTGCGTGGTGATGAACGCAAAGACGGGCGAAATACTCGCGATGGCGGAGAATCCCTCGTTCGATCTCAACGACGTCCCGCGCGACAATGTCGCGGAATTACTGGAGACTTCGCGGTGCAAACTAATATCGGACGTATTCGAACCCGGTTCGACTTTCAAGATACTTACCGCCGCGATAGGACTGGATACGGGCGCGATCACTACCGATTACCGTTGTTATTGCGGAGGTTCGCTCACGGTGGACGGGCAGAAGATCAAATGCTGGCGGACTATAGGTCACGGTAGTCAGACGTTTGCCGAAGGCGTGCAGAATTCATGTAACTGTATGTTCATGAATATTGCCATGAACGTAGGCGTAAGCGGCTTTTACGCGGGACTGGAAAAGCTCGGCGTTACTTCGAAAACGGGCATAGACATGAGCGGCGAAGCGTCGGGTCTCACGATAGCGGAGAGCGCGGTCAAGACGGTGGATCTCGCGCGAATAGGTTTCGGGCAGGCGATAGCCATGACGCCGATAGAACTGCTGCGCGCGGCGGCGGCCGTGGTTAACGGCGGCAACCTCGTCACTCCTTACGTTATGGACAGCATAACGGCAGCCGACGGAAGTCTGCTGTATAAGGCGGAACCCGAGATAGTTACCGGAGTAGTCAAGGAAAGTACGTCGCGCATAATGCGCGAAGTGCTGGAATCGGTCGTATTGGTAGGCTCGGGCAAGAACGCGCAGGTCACGGGGATAAGAATAGGCGGTAAGACGGGAACGGCTCAGAAATACGAAAACGGCACGATAGCCCGCGGCAAATATGTATCCACGTTCATAGGTTTCGCACCTGCGGACGATCCGGAATATATAAGTCTCATTGTCGTGGACGAACCTGTCGGAGCATATTACGGCGGCATAGTGGCTGCGCCCTATGTCGGAGAAATATTCAAAAATCTTTATCAATACAACGCTTGACGGAGGCGAGATGAAATTAAGTGAATTACTGGCGGGAGTTCCGCTGCGGGCGGAAATAGCGGAAGCGGAAGACGCGGAAATAAGCGGTTTATCGATGCATTCCGAGTCTTGCGCGCCCGGTTCGATGTTTTTCGCTATTCGCGGAGGTAAGGAGGACGGCGGCAATTACGTCCACGACGCCGCGGCGCGCGGAGCGGTAGCGGTGGTGACGGAGCGCCCGCTCAAATCGGGGCTTACCGAAGTTCTGGTTGAGGACGCGAGAGCGGCGCTCGCGCTTATAGCGGGCAATTTCTATTATAACGCTCACCGAGAATTGAAGATCATATCCGTTACCGGTACTAACGGCAAGACCACCACATGCCGCATGATCTCCGAGATACTTCGGGCGGCGGGTAAGAACGTCGCCGTATTCGGCACGCTCGGCGTGACCATCAACGGCAGAGAGATACCGTCGGAGCTTACGACTCCGGACCCGATCGAACTTCACAGGCTTTTCCAGATAGCGCATCTCGCGGGAGTGGAATACGTCGTGATGGAGGCGAGTGCGCACGCCATAGCTTTGCGTAAACTTACGGGAGTCAAGGCGATCGTCGCGGTATTTACCAATCTGACGCAGGATCATCTGGACTTTTTCGGCGATATGGATACCTACGGAAACTGCAAGGCGGGATATTTCACCAAAGAAAACGCCGATTTCGCGGTAGTAAACTCCGACGACGAGTGGGGGAGAAAGATAATAGGGACCACACCGCTTCCCACTGCGACTTACGGAGTGTACAATCCCGCAGACACGTTCGCAATAGACGCCGACTGCACGTCGGGCACGCGTTGCGTGGTCAACAGCTTCGACGATATATTCGAGCTGGTAACCCCGTTCAGCGGAGAATTCAATCTTTATAACGCGCTTGCCGCGGTAACGGTCACCAGGCTGCTTTCCGTAGATACGGAGACGATACGGCGGGCGTTTTTCCGTATGCCGGAAGTGGCGGGAAGATTTAATATTATCGAAAGCAGTAAAAGGGTAATAATAGATTTTGCACATACTCCCGACGGACTTAAGAATTTACTTACCGCGGCGCGCGCGATAACTTCGGGACGGCTTATAGTCGTATTCGGATGCGGCGGCGACCGCGACCCGAAGAAGCGGTCCGTAATGGGCAGGATCGCCGCCGAATATGCCGATTTCGGGGTACTGACTTCCGACAATTCGCGTACCGAAAACCCAATGGACATAATCCGTCAGATAGAGAACGGATATAAGGAAATAAGTTCCTCTTACATTACGATAGCAGAGCGCTCCAGCGCGATAACGTATGCCGTTATAGTGGCGCGTCCCGAGGACGTGGTGGTCATAGCCGGCAAAGGCGCGGAGCCGTATATGGACGAGGGCGGAGTCAAACGCCCGTATTCCGACCGCGCGGAAGTACTCGAAATATTCAGGAGATACAATTTGTGAACGACAGACTCATCATACCCGCAGTGACCGTAGGAGCTTTCCTCATCGGAATGCTCGCGGCTCCGGCCGTGATCGCGCTTGCGAATAAGTTAAAGGCGGGACAAAGTATTTTAAGCTACGTAGAGCAACACAACTCGAAACAGGGTACGCCCACGTTCGGCGGATTGATATTCATAACCGCGGCGTGCATAACGGCGGCGATAGCGGGAGTTTTCCGATACAGGCTCGGATTGATGACGATGCTCATTTTCCTCGGATACGGTATCATAGGCTTTACCGACGACTTCATCAAGGTAAAGCTGAAACGCAATAAAGGGCTGTCCGCATTGCAGAAGATAATATCTCAGCTCGCCGTAGCCGCGTTCGCGGCGTACTTCGCGTACAAAAGCGAATTCGTGGGCGATTCGATCGCCCTCAACTTCGGCTTGGGAGAATGGGATCTCGGCGCATGGTATATACCTTTTGCGATGCTCGTTTTCGTGGCGATGTCCAATGCCGTCAATATCACGGACGGGCTCGACGGTCTTGCCGCAGGTACGGGCAGTATATATTTCGCTTTTTATCTGGTCATCATACTCGCGGGATATGCGGAGGCCGTCTCTCTCGGAAGTACCGTTTACGCGGGCGAGCTTCGTTCGCTCGTTCTTACCGTGGCTTCCGTATTAGGCGGACTTATCGCTTTTCTGTGGTTCAATTCGAATAAAGCGAGCGTTTTCATGGGAGACACGGGGTCACTCGCGCTCGGCGGTCTTGCGGCGGCGGTCGCGCTGTTCAGCAGAAATCCGCTCGTAAGCATTTTGATAGGCATAATGTACGTTGTCTCCTGCATATCAGTAATTGTGCAGGTGATCTCCTTCAAAACGAGGGGGAAGAGGGTTTTCCTCATGTCTCCCCTTCATCACCATCTGGAACTGAAAGGGATCAACGAAAGCAAGATAGTGTCGTATTACTGCATAGTGACCGCGATAGCGGGATTGACGGCGCTGATAATAATACTTTAGGGGTGTTCTCTATGAAAAACGCATTGGTCATGGGCATACAGGCAAGCGGCATTTCCGCGGCGGCGCTACTTAAAAGAGAGGGTTACGAAGTCAGGCTTTACGACGACAGGCAGGAGATCGATAATAATTGGCGCGACAAGGGGGACGCGATCTACGAAGGGCTCGATCTCGTCGTGATAAGTCCTTCGATACCGGGCACTCACCCCGTCGTCGCGGAAGCTTTGTCGAGAGGGATACGCGTCATAAGCGAAATGGAGTTTGGAGCGAGTTTCCTTACCGGTACCAGAATAGTGGTGACCGGCACGAACGGGAAAACCACCACGGTGGACATGCTCGGCAAGATACTGAAGATAATGGGCAAAAAAGCGCGCACCATGGGCAACGTAGGTTATCCCGTAAGCCAGGTGATACTGGACGGCGATCAACCCGATTACGCGATAATAGAGGCGTCGAGCTTTCAGTTGGAATACTCTTTTACTTTACGTCCCAAATACGCGGTCCTTCTCAATATTTCACCGGATCACATGGACAGATACGCGCGTTACGAAGATTACGTCAACGCGAAGAAACGCGTTTTTATGGGGCAATGCGCCACAGACTATGCCGTTATCAACGCCGATACGAAAATCACGCGCGACATCGCCGCCGCGCTTCCTTCTACGGTCAAATGGGTCAGCTCCAAGGAGCAGAAAGGCGATTTTTACCTTAAAAACAATTATTTTTACATGAAAGGGCAGCCTCTTATTTCCGTGCGCGAGAGCAGAGCGAAAGGGGAACATAACCGATTCAACATGCTTGCGGTGATGAACGTAGCGTATCTGATGGGAGCCACGGCGTCCGAGTTATGCGCTTTCGTGCGGGAATACAGACCGTTGCCGCACCGCATAGAATACGTCGGTACGGTGAACGGGGTGTGCTTCTACAACGACAGCAAAGGAACCAACGTCGGAGCGTGTTTGTCCGCGATCGATTCCGTGGGAGGCGGTATAGGACTTATCATGGGCGGATCCGACAAGAAGGAAGATTACTGCGACTTTTTCGTAGCTGTTTACGATAAAATAAAATTCGTGGCGGTAACAGGCGGAAACGCCGAAAAAATATACAGTTCCGCTATGAAAGTGGGATTTACAGACATTGCCGTTACCGAAACGCTCGACGAAGCCATCGAGGTTCTGACGCACGCCGAAGGCGTCGACACCGTATTGTTCTCGCCGGCTTCGGCGAGCTTCGACAGATACAAGGGCTACGCGGAGCGTGGCGAATATTTCAAGAGCCGCGTATATGCGCTTAAAGCGTAACGTACTCGTATCGACGATACTGCTGTCGCTGTTCGGTATCGTCATGATATATTCCGCGAGTTCGTATTCGGCGGAACTCGAATACGGCGACGCCTTCTTCTATGTCAAGAAGCAGATACTGGGATTCGTCGTGGGGCTTTTTACAATGTTCGCGGGATATAAAATAAAACCCGCTTTTCTTAAGAAAAGTTCCCTTATAATTTACATAGGTTCGGTCGCGCTTCTTGCCGCGGTCTTCATTCCCGGTCTCGGTCAGACCAGTTACGGCGCGACCAGATGGATAAATCTCGGTTTCATCACCTTCCAGTCTTCGGAAATTGCCAAATTCGGCTTGGTCATATTCCTTGCCGCGTATCTCGATAAATATCCTCCGGTCACGCTTAAGAGGCTTATAATACCGGTACTTGCGGGATTAGTGATGTGCGTGCTTGTGATACTCGAGCCTAATATGTCGATAACGCTGTGTATAGCGGCGGTGCTTTTCGTGATGCTTTTCGTGGGAGGAATGCGCGGTAAACACATTGCGCTCTTTTCCGGAGCGGCGCTCGCGGCTATACCGGCGTTGATCATTGCAGAGCCATACCGCCTCAAGCGTTTGGCGGCGTTCCTCGACCCGTGGGCAAGCCCGAAAGGCGAGGGTTATCAGTTGATACAGTCGTATTACGCGCTCGGTTCGGGAGGGATATTCGGCGTGGGTCTGTTCGCAAGCCGTCAGAAATATCTTTACCTTCCTTTTGCCGAATCCGATTTCATTTTCTCCGTCGTCGGCGAAGAATTAGGTCTTATAGGCTCCGTCGCGGTGATAGCGGTATTTGCGCTTCTCGTCTATTCGGGTATACGTATAGCCATCGACGCACGCGACAATTATTCACGTATGCTAGCCGCCGGAGTAACCGCCGTGATAGCCATTCAGACACTTCTCAATATCGCCGTCGTAAGCGGCGCGGTGCCGCCGACCGGAGTGCCTCTTCCTTACGTTTCGGCAGGCGGCAGCTCTCTTATGGTATTCATGTTCGCTTCCGGTCTGCTCATGAACCTCGCCGATGTCAACAAAACGCCCGTTTAGACATACTATGTGGTAGGCGTAAGCCTCGGGTGTTATATGAGTAAATACATAATAAACGGCGGTCGCAAACTCCGCGGGACGGTTCGCGTTCAAGGCGCGAAAAACGCAGTTCTGCCGTTGTTTGCGGCGGCGCTTCTTACCGACGAAAGAGTCGTTATACATAATTGCCCCGATCTCATAGACGTGTCCAATATGGCGCGTATTCTCAACTCGCTCGGAGCGGAGACGGAACGCAGGGGAGATACCGTTACGATAGATACCGGTTATATGCGGTCTTACGAGATACCGTCGAGACTTGCGGGAGAATTAAGAAGTTCTATTTTTACTCTCGGTGCGCTTCTCGGCAGAGCAAAGAAGGCAAAAGTCGCTTATCCCGGGGGCTGTGACATCGGATTAAGACCCATCGACATACATTTGAAAGCTCTCTGCGAAATGAACGTGCGTATAGCGGACCGCTACGGATACATACTATGCGACGCGACGGACATGCGTCCCGCCGACGTCACGCTGGATTATCCGAGCGTGGGAGCGACCGAAAACGTTATGCTTCTTGCCGTCACCGCAGACGGGGTTACTACCATAGCCAACGCGGCGCGGGAGCCGGAAGTGTACGATCTGCAGGAATTTCTGAACGCGATGGGGGCGCGCGTAAGCGGAGCGGGAACGTCTTTCGTAAAGATAGAAGGGGTGCCTAAACTGAAAGGAGCGGAATATACTACAATGCCCGACAGGATAGCAGCCGGTACGTATATGATAGCCGCGGCGATATGCGGCGGAGAAGTGTTGCTCCGCAACGTATGTCCCGAACACATCAATTCGCTCAGCGTCAAGCTCAGAGAAGCGGGCGCCGAAGTCAAGGCAGACGGAAGCGAGATCCTCGTAAGGTCCGAAGGACGTTTACGTTCTCCCGGGTGCATAGAGACGAGACCGTATCCCGGATTCCCTACAGATCTTCAGGCACCGATCGGCGTGCTTGCCTCAGTGGCGGAAGGAACCACCGTGGTAGTGGAAAATATTTTCGAAACTCGATTCAAGCACGTTGCGGAGTTGACAAAAATGGGCGCATCGGTTAAAGTAAAAGACAAGGTTGCCGTTTTCACGGGCGTAAAAACGTTGAACGGTGCGGAAACCGCCGCCATGGATCTCCGAGGAGGAGCCGCCCTGATACTTGCGGGACTCAGAGCGCACGGTACGACGGTCGTGAACGACATACATCATATCGAGAGGGGATACGAAGCACCGGAAAAGGTATTGTCCTCGTTAGGCGCAGACATAGTGAAAGTTTAATATCAGTATATTTGTAAGAAGGTTCGGGTAAACGCAATGAAGTACAAGACTGTCGCAATCGTATTGGGAGTGGTGCTGGTGGCGCTCATAGCGCTGTTCGGCAATCTTTTCCGCGTGCGGGAAGTCTCCGTGACTTATGTGGGCGAGTCTCCCACGGCGGTGGATCCCGCCGAAGTATATTCCGTTTGCGCCATAGAGACCAACGGCTCGATACTGAATCTCAACGAGAACGAGATACGAGAGAGAGTGGCGGCGGCTTATCCGGACAGACTTATTACGGTCAAGGACGTCGTGAGAGAATTTCCCGACACCGTCAAAGTCTATGTAGAGGAACACGCTCCGATATGTGCGGTGCCGCTTAGGGACGGTACGGGTTATGCGATCGCAGACAGAGATTTCGCGTTGGATCGCAAATCTTCGGAAGCCGACCTCGATAAAGACAACCTTATCATGATACGCGGACTTACCGTCGGCAACAGTTACGATACCGCCGATTTCGCCTGCCTGCGAAGCATATTCGTAGCGCTCGAAGAAGAGGGTATGCCCGCCGCGGCGCAGCCCGCGTTCCTTGCGTCGGTCACTTTCGGCGGAGACAAGATTGAGCTTTACACGCGTACGGGAGCGACAATTTCGGTAGACAGATCTCCGCAGGAAAGCGTTCCCGAAAATGTGTCTCGGGCATACCGTGAATACATCGCTAATTTATAAAAATCGATTTAATTTATAATATTTTGCCGAAAAGCATTGACACTCTTTCTCTATAATTATATAATAAAATGTAGCCTATAATTATACGCCTACGCGCGAGGAGAGTTACGGATGAGTGCAAAAAAAGTCGCTGTATTGGATATCGGTTCCGACGCCGTCACATTGGTGATGCAGGACCGCAAGTACGCCAATAATTTTGCATTCAAAGCGTCCGCCGATTACGACGGTTATCAGGACGGCGAGTTCCTCGACATAGAAGGTCTTTTCAGAGTCGTCGATTCTCTCGTGAGGGAATGCGAGGCTTCCGCTTTTTGCGAGCTGGACGAGATAATGGTAGGCGTCCCGGGAGAGTTTACCGCCATAGTTTGCAATATGGTCGAACAGTCTCTCGGCGCGGAACGCAAAGTCACCGACAGAGATCTCGACGCTCTGTACGCTATAGGCAACAATTACCACGGCGAGGCCGGATACACTTGCATAAGCGCTTCGCCGGTTTATTACGTACTCGACGACAGCGATTATACCATAACGCCCGCGGGGCGCACCGCTTCCAAGATCGGTTGCCTCATGTCTTATGCGGTCTGCGAGAATTCTTTTATTTCTCTTTTCGACAGGATCTCTGAGTCGGTCAAAGTTCCCTTTGTTTATGCGTCGTCGGTACTTGCCGAGGTCATGTACGTGGTCCCCGAGCGTTACCGCGACGAAGGTGTTATTCTTGCGGACGTAGGGTATATTTCCACATCTGTAGCTTACGCGATGGGCGACGGAATATTGCATGCGACGGCATTCTCGCTCGGTAAGGGCAACATTGCCGGCGACATCACCACGGTGCACGGCGTGCCGTTCGACGTGGCTACGGAACTTGTAGACAAAATGAATCTGAATCTTCAGCCGTCTATGGGGGATACATATTGCGTGAGCCGCGGCGGAGAGACCCTTACTTACGACGTCAGCCGTATCAACGCCATAGCCTACGACAGAGTGCAGAATATAGCCGAGTATATACATAAAGCGATACAATTGAGCGAATACGAAGTTCCGCGCGAAGCTAAGATACTGCTTACAGGTTCCGGCATTTCGTCAATTCCGGGAGCGCGCGAATGTTTGTCGAAGGTGACCGGACGTACGGTGGAGATACTTCAGCCGGATCTTATGCAATTCAATAAGCCGCGTCACTCGTCTCTTGCGGGATTGCTTATAGTACAGCAACATCAGATAGTTAAAGGCAAACTCAGATTATTCGACTTGCTTTACAAATTAAAAGACAAATTTTTCGGGAGGAACAAAAAATAATGGCGAATTCCTACGGCGTAGCCAATATTAAAGTGATCGGAGTAGGCGGTGGCGGTAACAACGCCGTCAACCGTATGATCCTCGCGGGTATCACTTCCTGCACCTTCATAGCTGCAAATACCGATATGCAGGCGCTCAATATGAGCAAAGCACCCATAAAAATCCAGCTCGGAGCCAACCTTACCAAAGGTCTCGGAGCAGGCGCGGATCCAGAGATCGGAGCGCGCGCCGCAGAAGAGAGCAAAGACGAGATCAGACAGCACCTTGAAGACACCGATCTTCTTTTCATTACCGCCGGTATGGGAGGCGGAACCGGTACGGGAGCCGCGCCCGTGATCGCTCAGATGGCGAAAGAGATGAATATACTAACCATCGCGGTAGTCACCAAGCCTTTCGAGCAATTCGAAGGCAAACCGCGTATGGACAGAGCGAACGAAGGCATCGAGAAGCTTAAGCAGGTGGTCGATACTTTGCTCGTTATCCCCAACGAGAAGATACAGCTTTTCGTCCCGAAGGGCACAACGCTCGTACAGGCTTTCAAAGTTGCGGACGACGTACTCCGTCAGGGAATACAGGGCATAACCGAGATCATTACCACGCCTTCGCTCATTAACCTCGACTTTGCCGATATCAAGACGATAATGAAGAACAAGGGCAACGCTCATATCGGAATCGGCAAAGGCAAAGGCGAAAACCGCACCCTCGACGCAGTGCGTCAGGCGGTACAAAGCCCGCTGCTCGAGACCAACATACAGGGCGCTACAGGCATTATCGTATATGTTTCGGGCGGTACCGGACTCACGATGGACGAAGTTCACGAGAGCGTAAGACTTATCCGCGAAGTTGTCGATCCCGCTGCCAACATAATATTCGGTATGGGTATCGACGAGACGCTTGACGACGAGGTCATCATAACCGTTGTCGCCACCGGCTTCACCACCAAGCCCGAGGGCAGAGGTCAGTACGGCGGAATGCAGAGACCGATGTTTACAAACGACGCCCAGCGTAACGAGCGCGTGGACAGGATGTACGGCTATTATCCCGAGGACGAAGTAGCGGCCGACAACGCGCCTTCACATGCGACGCGCAACGTCGAAGAAGCTCCCGCAGCTCCCCAACCCGCCCCCGGCAGAATGGACGTAACGCCTTCCAAGACCGTTCCTCCGTTCCTTCAGAGGCTCAAGGATAAGAACAGATAATCTTCTCCGATCTCATCTGAATTAAGATTCACTCAAGAAAAGCAGGACCCGATAAGTCTTGCTTTTTTTATGCAAAAATATTTAATATGTGTTTCTTTTCGTTTATCTCAACGTTTGTGAGTTCAGTTACCTCGTGTTTTATCTCGTCACGGGGTTTTTCCGCGCAGAGACTGCCGTGTGGAGATTGCTTTTCGCTGGAGGCATATATGCCGCTGCCGAGACGTTGGAACCTTACCTGGATCTCGATATTCTGCTCCTGAAAGCGATACTATCCGTGATAGGGCTTCTCGTCTCCAAAGAGTATTTCACAATAGGAGAGTTCGTCCGTTTTTTTGCTCTGTACGCCGTGATCAGACTTGCGCTTATAGGAGCCGAAAATTTCTTTTACGGCGTATTCGGTGAAGATTACGAGGCTTTCGGTACGATATTGAGCGCGAGCGTCATTGCCTGCGTGATACTTTTCAAAGCGGCTACGGGACTGCACGACGCGCGCAAGAACAGAGCTATAGAGCCGAAAGTGGAGATTTTGACCGGGGATAAGTCTTATTCCTGTCGCGGTTACGTCGATACCGGCAACGCTTTGTATAAAGACGGCAAACCGGTGGTAGTGGTGTCGGCAAGGCTCGCCGAAAAACTCGGTCTTAAATCCGACGATACGTTAGCCGTACGCACGGTTTCCGGGATAAAAGATCTTCCGATCGCAGAATTGAGTTATAAGATATATTCCGACAAAAAAACGCATAAGCTATACAGTAGTTACGCCGTCATCTCGGATAAAATGGAGGTGCGCGGATACGACGTGCTGTTACATAAAGACATGTTGAACTGAAGCGTAAATATCTGACGCTTAACGGAGGAACGATGCATATAATTTTCGAAAAGATCAGAGCTTTTTTGCATAGATTGCTGTCCATAGAGGAAAACACTCTCGACTACATGGTCGCATTGCCCAATCCGCTCGACGCCGACGAGGAAGCCAGACTGCTCGAAGCCGGCGCTGCAGGAGACGCCGAAGCGCGTAACAAGCTCGTCGAACATAATCTGAGACTCGTTGTTTATATCGCCAAGCGGTTCGACAATACGGGAATGGATATGGAAGAACTCGTTTCGGTAGGCACTATGGGACTCATCAAGGCGGTGCGCTCGTACAACGGCGACAAAAAGATAAAGCTTGCCACGTACGCTTCGCGTTGTATAGAAAACGAAATACTCATGTATTTGAGGAAAATGATCAAGACCCGTAACGAAGTGAGCCTCGACGAGCCTTTGAACGTGGATTGGGAGGGGAATAAGCTTCTGCTTTCCGACGTGCTCGGCACCGACGGAGGCGAAGTATATAAGGAAATGGAAGCGGATGTAGAGAAGAACATACTGCACGAGATATTTTCCAAATTGGACGAGCGCGACCGCGCGATTATATGTATGCGTTACGGGCTTTACGGCGTGAAGGAGCGCACGCAGAAAGAGATAGCCGACATGATGAATATTTCGCAGTCTTACATAAGCCGTCTCGAAAAGAAGATCATAGACAAGCTCAAACAGGAGTATCTTAAGACGGAAGGTAAATCCGGTAATTAAAAAAACATAGATTTTACGGAGTAAAAAGCGATCGAACGCCCATACTTTCTCATAAGGAGGCATTATCCGGATGGTAAAGAAAGTATGGGGTATCGACACGACTAAATTGCCGCGAATGACGGGCGCGGAACAACACGAGACCTTGGTCGCCATAAAAAACGGGCGTACCGATCTCAGGGAAAAGTTCCTGCTTGCGAACGCAAGGCTCGTACTGAGCGCGGTACAGCGGTTCGATAACACACGCGAAAGCCCGGACGATCTCTTTCAGGTCGGGATGATAGGACTTATCAAAGCTCTCGACAATTTCGACGTAACGCTCAACGTCAGATTCTCCACTTATGCAATTCCCATGATAATCGGTGAAATACGCCGATATATTCGTGAGGGAAGCGCTTTCAAGGTGGGGAGAAACGTAAGAGACATCGCTTATCGCGCCGTAAAGGCAAGAGAGAGCCTCGAAGCGCGCGGAGTACGCGAAGCGTCTTTAAGCGAGATAGCCGACGAACTAGGGGTCCCTTACCGCGAAGTTGTCGGCGCGCTCGACGCCATAGCGGAACCACAGTCTATTTACGAACAGGCTTACGGAAGCGACGAAGAAGGAGCGGAGATCATCGATCTTGTCAAAGATCCCCGTGCGGACAGCGATTACGCGGACAGAATAGTGCTGAGGGACGGCATCGAAGCGCTCCCCGAACGCGAAAAGCGCGTAATAATAATGAGGTATTACCACGGGCGCACGCAGACCGAGATAGCGGACGAGCTGGAGATGTCTCAGGCACAGGTGAGCAGACTGGAAAAGTCGGCGGTCGCAAGACTCAGAGAGGCTTTTTCGTTCTGACGCCGGCTCCGCGCGCATACAATATATGTATGAGTGCGGAGTACATAGATGCAGAACAATGCGGGAATAGATTACACTTTTTGCGAGCTTAGGGAAAAAGACGTCGTCAACGTCTCCGACGGTAAGCAACTCGGCAGGATCGTCGATATAGCGATCCATTGCACCGGTAAGGTCGTAGGTCTGGTAGCCGCGGGAGAAAAAAAGTTTTTTAAGAATTTCACCGGTAACGAGAACGTATTCATACCCTGGCAGAAGGTCATCAAAATAGGCGACGACGTGATACTTGTCGAACTGTTGCCCGTAAATACGCGCGAATTGAGCAAATAATTATTTACAAACGCCTTAAATTAAGTTATAATTACCGTAATGAAAATAAGGCGGTATATAGAATGAAATGTCCTTTTTGCGGCAGTCTGGACAGCAAAGTGGTTGATTCGCGCTTAAGTGAAGACGGTACTTCCATAAGGCGCAGAAGGGAATGCGCGGAGTGCGGCAAACGTTACACCACATACGAAAAAATCGAGTCAACGCCGATCCTCGTTATCAAAAGCAACGGCAACAGACAGATCTTCGACATATCGAAGATAAAGAACGGTATAATCAAAGCCTGCGAAAAACGTCCCGTTTCGATGGCGAAGATCGATAAAATGGTCGCCGACATCGAAAAACAGGTCAACAATACGCTCGCGCAGGAAATATCCTCCAAGAAGATAGGCGAAATGGTCATGGAAGGACTCAAGGAGCTTGACGAAGTTGCGTACGTCAGGTTTGCGTCCGTTCACCGCCAGTTCAAAGACATCAATACTCTTATGGAGGAGATCAAAAAGCTCATGGCGTCCGATAAACTCGAAGGGCGCGGCGAACAGAAATAGGGAAAAGTGAGAAGTTTTTTATTCAAAGGAAAACCGTGTAAGTTATCGCAGTATCTCGGGAGAGTATTTCCCGAGTTACGTTTTTCTTATTTCCGGATACTGCTTAAGCAGCGTTCTATAACGGTCTCCGGCAAAAGAGTTACCGAGGACGTATATCTCCGTAACGGAGATACCGTTGAAGTCTTTGCCGACGAATCCAAACTTCTGAAATTCAATTTCGAGACCGTTTACCGCGACGAAAACGTTATAATAGCGGTGAAACCCCGCGGCATTTCGTCCGAAGAGTTTGCCGGCAGGGTATCGTCGAGCGAGAACGTCAACGCCGTATTGGCGCACAGGCTCGATACCAACACTCGCGGACTCATAGTCATGAGCCTCAATGAGAAGGCCGAAGCCGAGCTGAATATCGCGTTCAGGAAAGGGTACGTGATCAAAAAGTACGTTGCGTTGGTAGCGGGAGATCTCAACGCGCCTCTCGACCTTCAGGCGTACCTTGTCAAGGATTCCGCTTCGGGAACGGTCAGGATTTACGATAAAGAGGTCGAAGGCGGCGTCAGAATACGCACCGAAGTTGCCCCGCTTGAGAAGCGCGACGGCGCGACTCTTGTCGAAGTGACTTTACATACAGGTAAGACGCATCAGATACGCGCGCATCTGGCACATGCCGGTTATCCCGTGATAGGAGACACAAAATACGGCGACTTCGAGATCAACCGCATGTTCCGTGCCAAGAGGCAATATCTTACGGCGTACAAACTCGCGTTCCGCATCCCGAAGGGAAGCAAGCTCGGTTATCTCGACGCAGAGGAGCCGGGGATAGCGCCGGATTTTTAACGCAGACCATGCTTTCCGAAGAGAGGTTTTAGTAAAAATCAAGCGACCCGAGAGGGGGCGCTTTTTAAGCGTTTTTGCGTATAATTTACCATAATCGCGCATATTTTTTCGATAGGGGAGTTATAGTTCTATATTTTCGCTCTCTATGGTGTGTCTCAGTTTTATTAGAGCTGCTTTCTCCATTCTCGATACGTACGATCTGGATATACCGAGCTTCTCCGCGGTCTCCTGCTGGGTAAGCGGCGCTTCTCCGTCCAGTCCGTAGCGATAGCCGATCAGAAGCTTTTCGCGCGGTTTAAGGTTGTTTTCTATCAGTCTTTTAAGCGTGCCGCGTTTGAGTTCCGTTTCCATATTCGTATATACGGAGTCTTCGTCTACGGCGAGCATATCGACTATCGCCACGTCGTTCCCTTCTTTGTCCGCGCCTACGCGGTCGTATATGGATACGTCGCTCCTCCGTTTCTTGTAACCGCGCATCGCCATAAGTATCTCGTTTTCTATACAGCGCGACGCATACGTCGCGAGAGTGGTCGATTTCCCCGGCTTATAGCTGTCTATCGCCTTGATAAGCCCGTACGTGCCCACCGACAGAAGCTCGTCTTTATCGGGATAATTGACGTATTTTTTTGCGATATAGACCACCAGCCGCAGATTATGATTGATAAGTACCTCTCTCGCTTTCATATCGCCCGCGCGATACTTTTCGAGATATTCCTTTTCCTTTTCGTGCGATAAAGGGTGCGGGAAGGAGTGGGCGTTCTCTATCCCCGACGTGAGAAGCAGTATGTTGGAAAGCAGCGCGAAAAATCCCTCGATAATTATAATCAACCCCCGTGCAAGGTTATTATATTCGCTTCCGGTACAAAAGTTGACAATTTTCGCGATATGTAAGTTAAGAGGGCTTTTCTTCGGAATAATAAAGTTTTCTTGCAAAAATATAGCGATAGGGGAGCGCTAAAGAACGGCGTTTGCGAGCTGTCTATAAACCGCGACCCGCCTTTTAGCGGGTCGCGGGTTAGCCTGTAAGCCGAGTTCTGTCGAGGACGGTCATCTGTCTTGGCCTGCAGTCGCCTGCAGGCTCCAGCGATTGAGGGAAGGGACGGGCGATCCATTCTTCCTTTTCTCTTGCATCGAGCGGGGTTTACACGGCCAATTTCGTCGCCGAACTGCCGGTGCGCTCTTACCGCACCTTTTCACCCTTACGGCTTGCGCCGCGGTTCTTTTCTGTTGCACTTTCCCTGGAGTTGCCTCCGGCAGGATTTCTCTGCCGCTCTGCCCTGTGATGCTCGGACTTTCCTCACCCGTAGGGTGCAACCGTCCGGCTAACGCATAAATCTTACCACCTTAGCGTATCTTTGTCAACGATTATGCCTAATACCCGCTTCCGTGTTGACTTTATTTATTGCGCGTGATAATATAAAGCCGTATGTATCTTTTCGATTCCGCGCGACAAGAACTCGCCCCGTTGAGCGAGAGAATGAGAGCAAATAAATTGGAGGACTTCATAGGGCAGAAACACCTGATTTACGAAGGCTCCCTTATAAGCCGCGCGATAAGGGCGGACAGGCTCGGAAGCTGTATATTTTACGGTCCTCCCGGAACGGGCAAAACCACGCTTGCCAATATTATAGCGGAGAGCACGGGAGCCGCTTACGTATATCTCAACGCAGTGTCCTCCGGAGTGGCGGACGCAAAGAAAGTTATCGACGACGCTCGGGACAGGCTGTCTTTTTACGGGAAGCGCACCTATCTTCTCCTCGATGAATGTCACCGCTGGACCAAGGCGCAGTCTGATTGCGTGCTGAGCGCCATTGAGAAAGGTGAAATAGTTTTCATAGGAAGCACTACGGAGAATCCTTACGTTTCGATGACGAAAGCCATCGTCAGCCGTTGCCGCATATTCGAATTCAAACAGCTTACCGAGGACGAGGTCAAAGAGGGACTGTTACGCGCGGTGCGCGATACGGAAAAGGGACTGGGCAACTATAACGTAGAGCTTGACGACGACGCGCTCGGACATCTCGCGTGGGTCAGTAACGGCGATCTCCGCACCGCGCTCAACGCGCTCGAGCTTGCGGTGCTTACTACCGATCCCGATGCGGACGGGAAGATACATATCACTCGTAAGACTGCGACCGAAGTCACGCAAAGGCGGGCGTTGTCGGTGGACGAGAGCCTGTACTACGATATTTTAAGTGCGTTTTGCAAGAGTTTAAGAGGAAGCGATCCCGACGCGGCGGTCTATTACGCGATGCGTCTCATAAATGCCGGTTGCGATCCCATGCTTGTGGCGAGAAGGCTCATAGTACACAGCGCCGAGGATGTGGGACTTGCCGATCCGCGGGCGTTGACAATAGCGGTCAGCGCTCAATACGCGCTCGAAAAACTCGGACTTCCCGAAGGAAGAATACCGCTTACCGAGGCTATCATATACGTGGCGCAGGCGCCGAAATCCAATTCCGTCGTCAACGCGCTGTATTCCGCCGACGACGCAAGCAAGCAAGCGGAGGACGCCACGATACCGTATTATCTCAGGGACGCAAACTACAAGACCGAGAAGGTTACGGGATATAAATATCCTCATAATTTCGGCGGTTGGGTAGAACAGCAATATTTACCCGACGCTCTTAAGGACGCCCGGTTCTATTTCCCGAGCAATAACGGCGAAGAGAAAGGAGCGGTCATACTCAAAGAAGCACGCGGCACCAAACCGCGCAAATAAATTAACGAAAATTGTAGAAAAGGAGAAAAACAATGGCAGATCTCAAAGGAACACAGACCGAGAAAAATCTTTGGACGGCGTTCGCCGGCGAAAGTCAGGCGCGCAACAAATACGATTATTTCGCTTCCGCGGCGAAGAAAGCCGGCTTCGAGCAGATAGCGGCGATATTCGCAGAGACGGCGCTCAACGAAAAAGAGCACGCCAAGCTTTGGTTCAAGGAGCTGGGCGGGATAGGCGACACTATAGCCAATCTTACCGCGGCTGCGGCAGGCGAAAATTACGAATGGGTCGAAATGTATAAAGAATTCGCGGAAACCGCCGAAAAAGAAGGATTCGCAAAGCTTGCAGAGCGTTTCAGAGGCGTAGCTGCTATCGAAAAGACTCACGAAGAGCGTTATCGCGCGCTGCTCGCAAACGTAGTTAACGGCGAAGTTTTCGCCAAGAGCGAAGTGAAAGTATGGCGTTGCCGTAACTGCGGTCATCTGCATATCGGCAAGGAAGCTCCCGAAGAATGCCCCGTCTGCGCGCATCCCAGAGCTTACTTCGAACTCGAGAAGGAAAATTATTAATTCGTTTGCCGTGATACGGCTATAAAAACACGTTTATTACGCGCCGCAAGTCATTTAAACTTTGCGGCGCGCGGGTAACATTATGATAGAAATCGACAACCTTACCAAAATTTATTCCGGTTCAGGGCGGAAAGCCGTCGACGGAGTTACTTTCGCCGTGCGTAACGGAGAGATATTCGGATTCCTCGGACCGAACGGAGCCGGGAAGTCCACGACTATAAAGTGCCTGACGGGTATGCTGAATTACACCGAAGGCACGATAAGGATTTGCGGGAGTGACATAAAATCTAATCCCGTGGAAGCAAAAAGGAAAATAGGCTACGTTCCCGACGAACACGTCCTGTACGAGGGACTGACGGGAAGGCAGTACGTATATTTTGTGGCGGACGTATTCGGAGTCGCTACGGGCAAACGCGAGAGCGAAACGGAACGCTTAGCGGAAATTTTCGGGCTTAAAGACAAGCTCGACGATCCCGTGTCATCGTACTCTCACGGCATGAAGCAGAAAATCTCGATAATATCCGCGCTCGTGCACGATCCCGAGGTATTCGTTCTCGACGAACCGATGATGGGTCTTGACCCCGCGTCGAGCTATAACCTCAAACAGCTTATGCGAGAGTACGCGAATGCCGGCAAAACGGTGTTTTTCTCCTCGCACGTTCTGGACGTCGTCGAGAAGATATGCGACCGCGTCGCGATAATCAACGAAGGTAAGATAATCGCCGTCTGCGACATGCAGGAACTTAAAGAAAAGAGGAGCGACCTTTCCCTTGAGGAACTTTTCCTCAAACTTACGGGAGCGGAGACGGAACGCGCGGTTTACGCGGAAGCGCACGAAGGGATATGAACGAAGGTTTCAGACAGTACGGCGTACTCCTGAAAGCGCTCGTACGTAACAATTTATATAATCTTTTGCGAGCTCGTCGCAACCGTATAAAGACCTCGAAAGACCGCGCAAAAAGCGCGGGTTTGGCGGTAGCCGTCGTTTTCGGCATCCTTGCTTTTGTGTTTTTCGAGGTCATGATTGCCTTTTCGCTCGCTTCTTCAGCGTTTAAGAGCGGGTTATACGACGAGGTCATTTACGTTTTCCTGACCGCGGCGCAACTGATAGTATTCTTTTTCGGGATACTTACGGTCACGAGCAATCTGTATTTTTCCAAAGACAACGCGATACTCGCGCCGATGCCTTTCCGGAGATCGGTGGTGTTTTCCGCGAAATTCACCGTTGCTTACTTCGGAGAACTGTTTATCTCGGCGTTGTTCGTCATACCCACTACCGTTACGGTAGGAGTCGTCGCCGCCGTGAACGGTTTCCCGTTCCCGTGGTATTATTACCCTCTGTGCGTAGCAGCCGCGTTTGTCGCGCCCATAGTGCCGCTCATACTTATATCTTTCGTATCGGTGCCGCTCATGAGGCTTGCCGCGGTTTTCAAACGCCATAAAGTAGGACAGGCTCTAGCCATGACCGTATTGTACGGCACTTTCATAGCCCTGTATTTCGCCATGATAATAGGATTTAACGCAAACGATCCCGGCGAATCGCTTAGCGGCGGAGCCGTGGACGCCATCCGCGTCGTTAAGGAAATAGGCATTCTCAATCTTCCGCTCGTCGCCCTGATGACGGGAGTAAAGCTGACCTCGGACGGCGTGATCGCCACAGTGTGCGTAAGTCTCGGCGTCGCGGCGCTCATTGCTCTTACGTTCGCGGCAGGCGCGTTTGTGTCTTTTACGAGCGAAGAGGGATCCGCCGCAGGCGCGCGGCGCAAACGTAAAAGCATAACCGTTTTCGAGGCTGCGTCGACGCCGGGCGCGAAGCGATCCGTTTATTCTGCGTTTCTCGTCAAAGAATTAAAAACGCTTCTCAATACGCCGGTACTTCTCATGAACGTTATATTGACGCTCGTGCTTCCCGCCGTTATGATGGTATTTTTCAGATTGGTGTATTCCGGCGGCGAAGAATTCGATATGTTTACCGTGGACGGCGTAAATATGCTTGTATTGGGCATGATAACGTATGTCTGCTTTCTCGTTTGCGGCTCTTACAACCCGGTTTCGTCAATAGGCTTTTCACGCGAGGGTAAAAATCTCTTGTATTTGAAGACGCTGCCCGTATCCGCGAAAGTCATAGTATATTCCAAACTCGCTTTCGCTACCGCGGTAAGCGTTATATCCGTGATATTTATGGCGGTAGCATTCCCGTTCTGTACCGGGATATATAACCCCGTGGCGATAGTGTTGTTCCCGATACTTATGCTCGCCGGCAGTTTCGCGTCAAATTGCATGTTGCTTTTCAACGATCTCAAAAATCCCAATTACACCTGGAACAATATAAGCGAAATTTCCAAAAACAATAAACGTCTCGTAAAACCCATGCTGCTGAATCTGTTGATAGGACTTGCATACGCGGTACTCGCGTGCGTACTGGGTTCGCTCAAAGCGGGCGGGAACGCGTACGGCGTTCTGGGGATATTCTTCGGCGTATCCGTCGTGCCGCCGATCATAATTTCGGTGCTGGCTCTCGGCAAGCTCACCGCCGATCCGCAAAAGTTTTTCGACGAGATAGGAGGTTAAATGAGAAAAATAGCTTTGGATGTGGGTGACGTCCGTATAGGGATAGCCACCAGCGACATAATGGGAATAATAGCTTCGGGATACGAAACTTACGTGCGTAAAGGCGGAGAAGCGGATTACGAATACATAGCGGCTTTCTGCAAAACGCACGACGCAGACGAAGTCGTGGTGGGACTGCCGGTCAATATGGACGGTACGGAAGGACCGCGTGCCGAACTCACGAGAGCTTTTGCCGAGGAACTTGAAAGTTATCTCGGCGGCATACCGGTCAAATTCCAGGACGAACGCCTTACTACGGTACAGGCGGAACGCATGCTTATACAGGGGGGCGTCAGGCGCGACAAGCGCAAAAAAGTGATCGACAAAGTGGCGGCTACGCTTATACTGCAGGCATATCTGGATTCCCGCCGCTGACGGTAAATAAAACTACGACATATAAGGAGACAGACTCTATGAGCGACAAAGTTAAAGACAAGAATCTAAAACCCGAAGAGATCGAAGATCTCGAAGAAGAGGAGGAAGTAGTCGTTCTCGTTAACGAGGAGACTGGAGAAGAAGCGGAATTTTCGCTGCTCGCGATGCTCGAAGTGGGTGAGAAGACATACGCGTATCTAGAACCCGTGGAAGCTCTCGAAGGCTTCGAGGAAGGAGACCTCCTCATCAACGAAGTCGAATGGGACGACGACGGCAACGAGCGTTTTCTGCCCGTTGAGAACGACGAAGAGATCGAGGCGGCTTTCGCGGCTTTCGACGACGAATACTTCAAGCGCTACGGCGTGCACTGCGACGGCAGCGATGAAGAATAATTTCGCGCGCCGCATAGCGGCGACGGTATTGCTTGTCGCAACGATGATATTAGTTGCGACGGCTTTCGGCTGTAAAGAAAAGGAGAACGCGAATATGAATAAAAACCCCGTCGCAACTTTCGTTATCAAAGCGCAGAGCGGCGAGTCGCTGACCGTGCGTATCGAGCTCTATCCCGATAAAGCTCCGATCACCGTGGCGAATTTTACGGAGCTTGCTAATTCCGGTTTTTACGACGGACTTACTTTCCACAGAGTGGTGCCCGGCGGTTGCATACAGGGCGGAGGTTATAGAATAACCGAGACGGATCAGGGTTTATCTCTCGATTATCCCGAAGGCGAACCCGAGCCGATAAAAGGAGAATTCGCGTCCAACGGCTGGGACTCAAACGACATCGCTCACGAAGCGGGCGTCATATCGATGGCGCGTACGTCCGATCCCGATTCGGCTACTTCGCAATTCTTTATCTGTGTGGGAAGTTATCCGAGCTGGGACGGCGAGTACGCCGCTTTCGGCAAGGCGACTGACGAAGAAAGTCTCAAAAATATCGCCGCGCTCGGCAGAAGTACTTACATGAACGCGGGAAGCGGTTTCACCACATTCCCGTATCCTCTGGTAAGCATCATATCCGTCAGAGTAGCCTGAAAGCGAGCAGGGATGCGTCTGAGCTTGACCGATAGGACGTATCGAGTAGATTTTTAAGGTAATAATTTACGTATCCGTGCGTTTTCCTACTTGAAAACGCGCGCGATATATGTTATCGTATATGTGTATGAGAACTGTGAGAAAATCGGCATTGATATTGGTTTCGGTTGCGGCGTTGTTCGCGCTTGCGATATGTGCGGCGTGTTTCGCCGTTGTCTCCGGTACGGACGCTGGCGTAGCGTATGCGGATGCCGCATATACTTTCGAGGCCGATTACAGTAAGCTCGATACGCCTTATAACGCTGACGCACAGCCTTTTCCCGTCACGGTCAAAGAGAACGGCGTTGTCCTTTCCTCTGACCGATATACCGTAACTTACACGTGCTCCGCGCTCGAGGACTACGCTTCCGGAAGCGTGGCGGCTCCCGTAGAAGCCGCGACCTACGACGTGCGAGTGTCTGTCGACGGAGCCGAGGGTGAAGGAACGTATGCCGATTACGAATATACGATCTCGCCTAAAGCGCTCGAACTCGAAGTCAGCGGTTCCAATTCCTATGCGTATAACGGAGCGAGTTTCAGCCGCAACGTTTCGCCGCTCGGCATATGTATCGGCGACGAACAGTCGGTCAACGTCATAGTTACCTATACCGGAAGCCGCCACGATCTCGCACCCGGAGTGCGCCCCGTGGAAGCCGATACCTATACAATGAGCTTCGCCGTCGATAACCCGAATTACAAAGTCGGCGCCGTGAGCGATACTCTGGGCGGCTCTCCGTATCTGACCATTACCAAACGCACGCTCGTGGCTAAAGCCGACGACGTGTCCGTGACCGAGGGCAGGACTCCCGTGCTTACCGTCACGGTGAGCGGATTCGTCAACAACGAGGATGCGTCCGTTATAGAAGAAATGCCCGTAGTCAACACGAACGCCACCGAAGTCGGGATGCATTCGCTTACTCCTGTCGGAGGAAAAGCGGCTAATTACGAATTCACTTACGAGCGCGGTACGCTTACGATAAATTCGCGTACTGCCTTTGGAACGATCGATTCTTCTGCGGTTACCATCGATTTTTCGGGTGTTTTCGCGCCGAACACCGCATATACCGGAACGATAGTGGATCCCAAGGGAGAAGAGGGTAAAGAGATAGACGATACCGTATCCAAATATCGTATGACGAATTTCACCGCTACCGCCGAGTATATCTTCAAGATAAGCGCGACTGAAGGCGGCATGCGCCAGGATTCCCTTCCCGAGGGCGAGGAAGGCAGGATAGAACACGCCACGCTCACTTTCAACAATCTCAATCTCGATTCGTCGAAAACTTACTATATAGTCTTCATGGACGCGCAGGGCGGCGTTACGAAAATCACAAACTACGAGTATGCGAACGGCACCCTTAAGTTCAGCGCATACGCAGCGGAAGGCACGATTATCGTTTACCGCGACTCGCAGACGTTGGTTGTGTGGCTTATAGTGCTTGGCGCGGTGGTATTGTTCTTCGTACTTCTCCTGATCGCTTCCAAGGTCAGCTATTATAACGATAAAAAAGATATTGAAGCAGCCAAACGACGCCGCAATCAAGGTAAAGACGGTTACCGCTGGTAACGATATTCGTGCGATAAAGCGCCGCTTCCTTTAATATTATTAAAAATATTAAAATACACGTCGAAAATATTTGCAAAACCAGCTTTCGATATGCTATCATACCATAGGCCATAACGCACCCGTTCGGAGTGTCGCGCAGTTGCCGTAAGGTCGCGCGTCGCGTAGAAGGACGGGGAGGAATAAAAACACAGGAGGATTTACAAATGGCAGTTGTCACAATGAAACAGCTTCTCGAAGCGGGCGTCCACTTCGGACACCAGACCAAGAAATGGAATCCCAAAATGGCGAAATATATCTATGACGCCAGAAACGAGATCCATATCATCGATCTTCAGCTCACCGTCGACCTCATCGAAGAGGCGTACAAGTTCATCCATAAGACGGTATCCGAAGGCAAGAGCGTTCTTTTCGTAGGCAAGAAGAAACAGGCTCAGGACGCTATACAGTCCGAAGCCGAGCGCTGCGGAATGTTCTATATGAACCAGAGATGGTTAGGCGGCACGCTCACCAATTTCCAGACCATACGTACCCGTATCGACAAACTCAATAAACTCAATCAGATGGAAGCTATCGGCGAATTCGAGCTTCTTCCCAAGAAAGAAGTCATCAAACTCAAAGCCGAACGCGACACTCTTGAGAAGAACCTCGGCGGTATCAAGAACATGCGTACTCTTCCCGGCGCGCTTTTCGTAGTCGACCTCAAGATCGAGCATATCGCGGTAAAAGAAGCCCGTGCGCTCGGTATCCCGATCGTAGGTCTCGTAGACACCAACTGCGATCCCGAGCTCGTAGATTACGTTATACCCGGTAACGACGACGCCATTCGTGCCGTCAAGCTTATCGCCAGCATCATCGCTGACGCGGTTATAGCCGCCAAAGAAGGCACCGAATACGTAAGCGATAAAGACGCAGAACCCGTAGAAGCGGCAGAAGCAGCCGAGACCGAGACCGCCGAAGAAGGCGCGAACGCATAATTAAAGAAGCAAGCGAGGTAAATAATATATGGCATTCACAGCGAAAGACGTACAGGAATTGAGACAGCGCACCGGCGCAGGCATGATGGATTGCAAAAAGGCTCTTGAAGCAACCGACGGCAATCCCGATAAAGCAGCCGAATGGCTCCGCGAGAAAGGCATCGCAACCGCTGCGAAAAAAGCGGGAAGGATCGCGTCTCAGGGCGTAGTCGACTCTTATATCCACATGGGCGGTAAAGTCGGCGTTCTCGTCGAAGTCAACTGCGAGACCGACTTCGTTGCAAAAGGCGAAGGTTTCCTTTCCTTCGTGCACGAAGTAGCGCTTCAGATCGCCGCGGCGAAACCTACTTACGTAAGCAAAGAGGAAGTTCCCGCCGAAATTATCGCTCACGAGAGAGAGATCGCGCTTGCGCAGATCAACAACGATCCCAAAATGGCGGCGAAACCCGATGCCGTAAAAGAGAAGATCATCGACGGCAAGATCGAGACTTACTATAAAGAAAACGTGCTTCTCGAGCAGGCTTATGTCAGAGAGCCTTCGATGCAGATCAAACAGCTGGTTATCGAAGCTACCGCGAAATGCGGCGAAAAAGTTTCCATCCGCCGTTTCACCCGTTACGAGATGGGCGAAGGACTGGAGAAGAAAGTCGATAATTTCGCAGAAGAGATCAATGCGGCAGTCGCAAACATGAAAAAATAATTGAAAAGCGAGATACTTCGGTATCTCGTTTTTTTTGAGCGGTTATCCGCCAAATAACATACGGAGGCGCAGAATGGAAACGAAATACAAGAGAATATTACTCAAAATTTCGGGCGAAGCCCTCGCCGGCGAAAGCGGATTCGGACTTGACGAGAACGTGATTGCGAGCATTGTCAAACAGATAAGTGCGGTACACGAGCTGAATATAGATATAGGCATAGTGATAGGCGCAGGCAATTTCTGGCGCGGCAGACAGGGCGGTCAGATGGACAGATCGACTGCCGATTATATGGGTATGCTCGCTACCGTTCTGAATTGCATGGCGCTACAGGACGCGCTCGAGCGCGCTGGCGTAGTTACGCGCGTCATGACCGCTATAAATATCGCACAAGTCGCGGAACCGTACATTATCCGCAGAGCGCTGAGGCACCTCGAGAAAGGCAGAGTCGTGATATTCGGAGGCGGCACCGGCAATCCTTACTTCACCACCGATACTACCGCCGCGTTAAGGGCAGCCGAGATCAAAGCCGACGCTCTTCTTCTCGCCAAGAACGTGGACGGCATATACGATTCCGACCCGAGGAAGAACCCGGATGCCAAGAAATTTGACGAGATACCCGCGCTCGAGTTCATAGCGCGCGGATTGACCGCCATGGACACGACGGCAGTGAGTCTATGTATGGATAACCATATTCCCGTCATCGCTTTCGGTCTGAACGAGCGCGACAGCATTCTCAGAGTCGTGAAGGGCGAGAAACTCGGCACGGTGATAAGCTGAGCCTAAGACAGAATTACGGAATACGACGCGTTTCTAAACGTGCGATGCGGCGGGCATAGCCCGCCGCT
>CALVNM010000006.1 GCA_944349735.1 uncultured Clostridia bacterium
ACCTCCGCACCGAGTTGCAGTCCCTGAGAGCGGGTCGCGCCAATCCGCATATTCTCGACAAAGTGACCGTGCCTTACTACGGCGTGGATACGCCCATAAATCAAATGGCTAACATAACCGTTCCCGAGGCGAGAATGCTCGTTATCAACGTGTGGGATCAGAGCGCGCTTAAAGCCGTCGAGAAAGCCATAATAGCCGCCAACGTCGGTATTTTCCCCACCAACGACGGCAAAGTATTGAGAATGGTATTCCCTGAGCTTACCGAGGAGCGCAGAAGAGCGCTCGTCAAAGAGGTCAAGGTCGCCGGCGAAAACGCAAAAGTCGCGGTACGTAATATAAGGAGAGATGCCATAGATCTTCTTCGCGGTTATAAGAAAGATTCCGTCGTTACCGAGGACGATCTTTTCGCTCTAGAGAAAGACGTCGACAAAGCCGTTAACGCCGCAATTTCCGAGATAGACAAGGTCTGCTCCGACAAAGAGACCGAGATCATGGCGGTATAACGGGGAGAAATGGATCATCTTGCCGTAATTCCTGACGGCGGGGGCAGATGGGCTGAAGCGCGCAATTTACCGCACGTAAACGGTTATTTGTACGGTATGCGCGCCGTAAGCGACATTATAGACGCCGCCGACGAACTGAAAATCGGTTGCATATCGTTCTATGTTTCCAGTATGGAAAACTATAAGCGCGGGGACAGTCTGATTCTCGCGCTCTCGTCCGTTTATGTGGATTATATAGTAAAAACGCTCCTTCCTGTGTGCCTTGCGCGCAACTACAAGCTCTTCTTCGTGGGGGACTATGCGCGCCTCACGCCCGAACTCATGAGTTGTATTTCGCGCGCCAACGCCGCCACGATCAACAATACGGGCATGACGATCGCTTTCGTATTCGCTTACAACGGTATGGAAGAGGTTACCAAAGCGTTCAATTACGTTTTCAAACAAAAACTTATCAACGCTAACTACACCGAGGCTACCATAGCCGAGGTGGAGACATACATGTATTCCGCGACTCTGCCTCCGGTAGACGCCGTGTTACGCTACGGTAATTGCAGAAGGCTCAGCGGCTTTTTGCCGTTCAGATGCACGTATGCGGAGCTTTTTTTCAGCGAAAAGCTCTTCCCCGACGCGGATAAAGGGGATATTTACGATCTGGTCAAGGAATACAAAAAAATCAAACGTAAATTCGGAGATCTCAAATGAAAGTTCTGAAACGTACGGTTACGGGGATAATACTCCTCGCTGTTCTGCTCGGATTCATATTCCTCACCGGTTTGTGGGGAGGCAAAGGGCAACCGTTTTTCGACGCGTTGCTGATAGTCGTGCTCGCCGTAGCCGCATACGAGATGATAGTTGCCGTCAAGGCGAAAGGCTATCGGGTGATGCTCGCGCCCGTATGTCTTGCGGTCGTAGCCGCGTATCCCGTGACGGTATTCCTCGGGTACCTCGGATTCGCAATACTCATCGGAGCATGCCTTATTCTGGGCTTCTGTATCTTCATATTCGACAGACGTGTCGCCCTCAGAGACATGCTCATGACTTCGCTCGTAATACTTTATCCGATCGCTCCGATCATACTCGCCATGCAGCTTACCGCCGCTTACGGCATGATACCGCTCCTTATAGCGGCGGCTTCCGCGATGCTTTCCGACGCGATAGCTTATTATGCGGGAAGCGCTATCGGCGGTCCCAAAATATTCCCGACCATAAGTCCGAAAAAAACTTATGCCGGGTCGATAATAGGGCTTATCGGCGGCGCGGCGGGGGCGATGATCGTTTACGCCATGTTCGAGCTTGCTCCGCTTCCCGTTAATGCGGTAGTCAAATTCAGTGCGGTTTTCCCCGATACGTATATTCTTTTCTACTGTCTTACGGGAACGGCTATCGCCGTAGTCGCGGAAATTGGAGATCTGTTCGCGTCGCGTATCAAGAGAGAATTGGAGATCAAAGACTTCTCCCGCCTTCTCGGGAGCCACGGCGGACTTCTGGACAGGCTCGACTCCATAATATTCGCTGTAGTGTTCATGACTGCGGTCATGGCGTTCGTTCCGGTATGAGCTGCGGACGTAAACGCGTAGCGATACTCGGCGCGAGCGGCTCGATAGGCGGTAGCGTTCTCGATGTGTTGAGTCGCTACGGGGAGGAACTCGGACTCGAGATCGCCGTTCTTTCCGCTCGGAGCAACGGCAGGACGTTATACGAGAAATTCGCGGATAAAAACGTTACCGTCGTCTCCGACGATATTTTCGGAGCGCACGGAAAAGCCGTACACGTCAGAGGGACCGAGATATTGGCGCGCCCGGAATTCTACGAAGACATAGACTTGGTAGTCAACGGTATCGGCGGACTCGGAGGGGTAATGCCTTCGTTTGCGGCAATCGAAGCCGGCGCGGCTCTCGTAACCGCCAATAAAGAGAGCATCGTTTCCGCAGGCAAGATGCTCACAGAGCGTGCGGCTATGAAAGGGGTTCCGATTATTCCCGTCGATTCCGAGCATTCTGCGGTGTTCCAATGCTTGCTCGGAGAGCGTAAGGGGTCCGTGGCGAAAATAATCCTGACGGCCTCGGGCGGAGCGTTCCGAGACAAATCCGCAGCCGAGATTTCCGGAGCCAAAGCCGCAGAAGCATTGAAGCACCCGAATTGGAAAATGGGAGTCAAAGTAACCGTAGATTCCGCAACGCTCATGAATAAAGGACTCGAAGTGATAGAAGCGCAACGCCTTTTCGGCGTTTCCGACGTGGATGTGGTTATCCACAGGGAGTCGGTGATCCACGCGCTCGTGCAATTCAAGGACGGGACTTCCAAATTATGTATGTCTCCTCCGGATATGCGCATACCTATCCAGTACGCATTGACCGCTCCCGAACGAAAAGAGGTAAGCATTTCCGGTACGGATGCCGTACCCAAGGGATTCGAGGCGCTCTCCGGTCTGACGTTTACGGAACCCGATTTAGAAAGGTTTCCTTGTCTCGGGATAGCGCTCGAGGTCTCACGCAGGGATTCCGAATACGACGGCGCGGTGCTGTGCGCCGCGGACGAAGCCGCAGTTTCGCTCTATTTATGCGGAGCAACCGGCTTTTACGGTATAAACGAAGTCGTATCGGACGCTCTTGAGCGCTTCTCGGGAGGTAAACTTTCCGCTCCCGACGAAATAGAGAGTATCGAACGCGAAGTCGGGGAATATATTTTAGAGAAATACGGAGGGATCGGATGCTCTTAGCCGCCTCATTTGAACAGGTGATGACCACGATAGGTTACGTTCTGCTCGCATTATGCGCCCTGATGTTCATGGTTGTCATACACGAGCTCGGACATTACCTCGCCGGCAAACTCCTCGGCTTCAAAATCAACGAATTCGGCATAGGTTTCGGTCCCGCTATTTTCAAGCGTACCAATAAGAAAACGGGGGAAGTGTTTTCAATAAGACCGATACCGCTCGGCGGCTTCTGTTCGTTCGAGGGCGAGGATGACGCAGAGAACGAGAATCCGCAGGCATTTGAGAAGCAGCCGCCGTGGAAAAGGCTTATAGTGCTTTTTTCGGGCGCGTTTTTCAATCTTGTTTCGGGCTGGATAATCATTGTGATTTTCTTCTCGGCTTACGGACAGGTGCTTCCGCAGGTGGTAAACCTCTACGCAGATTCGCCCAATGCGTCCGTTTTAGAGGAAGGGGACGTTTTCCTCAAGGTAAACGGCAAACAGATGAACGTGCTGATGCCTGAGGACGCGACCAATATGTTCTCCGAAGCGGGAGATACCGCTGAGATCGTGGTACTGAGAGACGGCAAGCGAGTCAAACTTACCGTTACCAAAGGCACTTGCATTGCGGGAACTTACGACGAGAACGGGAATTTCACACCGACAATAAACGAGGAAACGGGCGAACCCGAAACATATTACGGATTCGGCTTCACTTCCGTATCGTACGCTGTCAAACTTCCGTTCTTCCTCGCGCTCGGACGGTCGTTCTCGTTCATGTTTTTCCTGGTCTACAAGATACTCGCGATATTGGGTAGTCTTATAACGGGACAGATCGCCATGAATACAGTAGGCGGTCCGGTGACTACGATAACCGTCATGACGCAGGCGGCAAGCAGCGGCTTTGCGACTTTTTCCTATGTGATATGCCTTATTTCCGCAAACCTCGCCGTAATGAACCTTTTACCGCTACCGGCTCTCGACGGCTCGAGAATGGTGTTCTGTCTGATCGAATGGATATTCAAAAAGCCGATCAACAAGAAGGTGGAAGCGATGATCCACACCGTAGGTTTCGTATTGATATTCGCGTTTGCCATATTCGCGGACATATTCCAGTTCTTTACCTGACGCGAGGCTGTGCAGATGACAAAGAAGATCAGAGTAAAAGACATGTATATCGGAGGCGACGCACCGGTAAGCGTACAGTCGATGACCAATACGCCAACGAGAGATTTCGAAGCTACATTGAAGCAGGTCGAAGCTCTCGCCGAGGCGGGAGCTGACCTCGTTAGAGTGTCCGTGCCAGATTTCGAGAGCGCGGATACGCTCGGTAAACTCGTAAAAAGCGTTTCCGTTCCGATAATAGCGGACATACATTACGATTATAAACTCGCGCTTGCTGCGATAGAGGCCGGCGCGCATAAGATAAGAGTCAATCCGTCCAACCTCGGTAAAAAGGGAGTAAAGGAAGTTGCGCGTCTCGCTTCGGAACGCGGGGTTCCCGTGCGCGTGGGCGTGAACGCCGGCTCGGTCGGCGGCGTGCGGTCGGCAAGAGCGCTTGCGGAACTTGCCCTCGACGGCGCTAAGGTTTTCGAAGACGAAGGGATGACGGATATAGTGCTTGCCGTCAAATGCTCAGACGTAAGGCGTACGGTCGAGGCGTACCGCGCGTTACGCGCGATGACGGATTATCCGTTACACATAGGTCTTACCGAAGCGGGTACCGCTGAGAGCGGTACCGTTAAGTCCGCAGTGGCGATAGGATCGCTTCTTCTGGACGGAATAGGAGATACCGTCAGAGTTTCTCTCGCGGGAGATCCGGTAAAAGAAGTAGGCGTGGCAATTGCGATATTGAGATCTGTAGGTCTTCGCGGAGGCGCGGAAATAGTCGCTTGCCCCACGTGTGCCCGCACTGAAATTCCCGTAGAAGAACTTGCTTTGAAAACGGAAAAAGCTTTACGCAACATAGACTTCAATTTAAAAGTGGCGGTTATGGGTTGCGCCGTCAACGGGATAGGAGAAGGTAGGGACGCCGATCTCGGCGTATGCGGAGGCAGGGATAAATCGCTGTTGTTCATGCGCGGAGAACCTTACAAAACGGTGGATAATTCCGACATAGAGGCAGAACTCAGGAAGATGATAGAGGTATATCGTGGAAAATAACTCCTTTTCGTACGTGCTCGATTCCGCTCTCGAAGAAAACGAACGCATATTCAAGTTTACCGGAGCGGTACTCAATTCGCGCGAAGAAGTAATCGTGACCTTGTTGGTCGCCGCAGACGACTATGACTCGAAGCTTAACGACGCTTTGCGCGCCAAAGTGGAGAAGATCGTACGCGAAGCGGTGCCGGAAGCGTACGACGTACACGTGGTCTATAAGAAAACGGATACCGACGAACGATTTATCCGCGAGAAGATATTTAATTATTTTTACGACTCCAGTCCCATTATGACGGCGAAGATCAAAGACGCGCCAATGGAGATAGAGACCGGTTTCGGTACCGTTAAGGTTTCCGTCGGATTGCCTGCCGACGTGTTCAGTTACGCCAAGAGCGGAGAAATAGACAAGGGACTTGCCGAATATCTCGAAACGCAGATAATAGAACATGTGGAAGTGGAATTGTACAGGACGGAGGGTAATTCCGTCTCTTCGCGTAAGAAGATACGGAAGATCGACAGCGTAAGACCTTCCGTACGTCTTGCGGACATTACGGTGGTAGTGCCGCTTATAGGAGCGATTGCGAAAAAACCGGCTTACATAACCGACGTAGGCTCCAAGGAAAGCGACAGCGTGACCGTATGCGGACGTATCGTATCAGTAGAAGAGCGCAAGACCCAGGCCGGCAAGGAATACTTCCGTTTCACTCTCGACGACACGACGGGCAGGATAGATTGTCTGTTTTTCTCCAGGTTTCCGTCTCAGCTCGAGAGAATACGAACTTATCTTTTACAGGACGTGTGCGCCGTTGCGGAAGGCAACCTTAAAATGGACGAGCGCAGTGCCAAACACGTCATGTTCATAAGGAAAATTTCCACCTGTACTATCGATTACGCAAGCATCACTACCGACGTAGTATACAAAGAAGTCCCAGACGAATACTATACCGTCGAACCTACTGAATATACGGAGAGCAAACAAGGCAGCCTTTTCGACGAAGACGGCGCAGTGCCTGATTTGCTGCAAGGGAAAGTAGTCGTTTTCGATCTGGAGACTACGGGGCTTACGCCCGCGAACTGCAAAATAATCGAGATCGGCGCGGTATTGATGGAAGACGGTATAATGAGATCTGTTTTTTCCACGCTGATAAATCCGGGAGTACATATTCCCGAAGAAACTTCTGCCGTAAATCATATCTATGACGAGGACGTAGCCAACGCTCCGTCTTTCGAAGACGTAGTAGGCGATTTCTATAAATTCGTAAGCGGCGCTACTCTCGCCGCGCATAACGCTCCGTTCGACATGAGTTTCATAACTTATCATGCCGAAAAGTATCTTTATAATTTCGACAATCCCGTGATAGATACGCTTACTCTTGCGCGGAAGGTGCTTAAAAAAGACAGAGGCGTCAATCTAGGCGCTTTGTGCGAACGCTTCGGCATAGATCTTACCAACGCGCACCGCGCCGTCAACGACGCAATAGCTACGGCAAAAGTACTTAAAGTTCTCGCAGGACTCGACAAACAGTGAATTTAATGTGAAAGTTAACTTTGCGTTATGGGGACGTCATTGACAAATACGCGCGCGGAGTATAGACTTGTATTAACGATATGAAGCGAAAGATCCTTTTAACGCTGTTTGCCGTTGCCACGGTATGTCTGCTTGTGCTGACGGTCGCTGCGTGTCGCAGTAACGACACACAGGGTACCACGTGCATCATATCTTTCAACACCAACGGCGGCAGTGAAGTAAAAAGCATCATTCTTAAAACGGGCGACCCAATAGTTCTCCCGGATCCGCCTACGCGAGACGGATACGTTTTTTTAGGTTGGTTCAATGATCCTGAATGTAAGCGACCGGTAAATGCCGCCATTTTCAAAGCTAACGGCAACATGACGATATTTGCAGGCTGGGAGAGCGTAGAGACCTATCCCCACGCCATTACCGTGGAAGAATATCCCGAAGGCATCGTCAAACTTGTGACGCCCGAAGACGGCAGGGCGAGCATGGGAACGGAAGTGGTGATCTCGATCGTTCCCGGAAGCGCTTACGAGGCGGCTCCCGGAGGCGTTGTGGCGGAAGGAAATACGGTTTCCGTAGTGCTTACTCAGACTTCGGATACGCGATTCGTCTTTACCATGCCCGCCGAACCCGTGACGATCAAGGTCACGTTTGCTTTGAGATCTCACGATATTACCGTTTATCCGTTTACGGAGAACGGAACGGTCGCGTTGAGCGCCTATTCCGCAAGGCAGGGAGATATAATCACCGCGCGGCCGTTACCGGATTACGGTTACAGGCTAACGGAGCTTTATATGTATTCGGCAGAAGAAGGTTCGCGCAAAACGATCACCAATAACTTTTTCGTAATGCCGGCGGGCAACGTCATCATAGGCGCGACTTTTGAACCGATTGACTACGAAGTATATTACGATATTGAATGCGTATGCCGCGGTAACGGTGTTTTGCGCACGGAATTCGACAGACAGGCGGCGGGATTATTCGTTAAATACGAGGTAATACCGGAACCGGGAAACAGACTGGTAAGTCTTATGTCGGACGGCGCCGTACTTGACGACGGCGGATTCATAATGCCTGCAGAAGACGTCGTGCTGACCGCAGTTTTTGCGGAAACGGACGATGACGATCTACTGTATCCTTTGACGCTTACGGCATCCGACGGAGTGGTTGCGACGTCCGACGGAAGGACGGAATTCGCGGCAGGCGAAGCCGTAACGCTTATCCTCAATCCGTTGACAGGATACGAGATAGGCGGAGTCACAGTTAACGGTTCGTACATCGAGGGCGATACCTTCCTTATGCCTAACGAGCAAACCGTGGTAGTCGCTGAATTTGTAAAGAGGGGCTATTCGGTGGAGTTTGCCAGCGACAACATGAATTTTACCGGAAGCGTATCCGCCGTTTACGCGTACGAAGGCGACCTGATCGTATTCGACGTACAGCCGCTGAGAAATTATTTCGTAACGTCCGTTTCGCTTAAGATCATCGGCGAGGACGAGAACCCCGTCGAAACCGTGCCCTTGACCGATGATTATTTCATTATGCCGGCAGCCGACGTTATTATCGAAGTCGTTGCGACTGCCATCAACAACAAGCCTGTATTTAGCGTGACCGCCGAGGTGTGCGAAAACGGACAGCTTTCCTTCTCGCTCGACAAAGCCCGTTACGGAGATACCGTTACCGTAACGGCGACTCCCGAAGAGGGCTACAGACTTAAAGCCGGCAGTATCTCTTTAAGCTATTATTCTCAGGGCAATCATGTGACGGTATCCACAGGTTCGGCTTTCCGTATGCCCGATTCCGACGTCACCGTACGAGCGCAATTCGAGAGAGTGTACAGAGTATCGTCGATAGACGAATATAATATATCCGTATTCCCATCCGTTACCGAGATGGCGGTGGGTGAAGAAGTTATGTTCACCGCCAATACGCGCGGAGATTATATATACGGAACCATTGTATTGACTGTCTCCACCGCCTCGGGTTATACCGCGCCTCTGGACGGATCGGGAGTGTTCTTAATGACCGCAGAAAATGCCGGCGACGTTTACATATCCTACGACGAGAGTGCCTATTCTAAAGTGGATGCGTCGGTAAGCAAATCTTTCGACATAACCGTCAAATCGGTGAACGGCGGTTATATCGAGATACCTAAGACCTACGGAGTTGCGTACGGCACTGTCGTCCCGATCAAGGTCGTGCCTTCCGAAGGTTACGCGCTCAAAAGTATCGTTCTTACGACAAGAGATCTCAGCTATACTGTAGGGGACGCGTTCACAATGCCTATGGCGAATGTTACGCTTACGGCGGAATTCGAGGAAAAGACAGCTGCGGAATTTACACTTCAGGCTATATACGAACGCAACCGCGATTCATTCAGAGCGGCGGGCATATTCATGAAATATTACCGCGAAAGTTACCAGATAAGAGAGCTTTTCGGGCAGTCGAAAGTAAATCCTATATTGAGTTACGTAGACGGAGTAATAACGGCGACGTCGGAATACGGACACGATTTTTACGTTATCGAAGTCAAATCTTTGGTCAAACTTACCGCTATTTCTCAACGTGCCGTTGACAGAATACGCGCGGATTATTCGGATAATGACCGCGTAGACGTGCTGATAGATTATAATTTCATAATCGTATCGGTCAACGGAGACGCTGAGGAAGATAAACAGATGTTGCTTAACGGCATTAAGCGGATAGACAACTGCATACTTTACGCACGCAAGGACGGCTCGTACGGACTTTACGCTTATTTCGGTACGTCGGCGTACGTTAATATAATGCCCGTGTATTCAGGCAGAGCGATCTCTTACATCGCTCCGTATGCGTTTGCCGTACGCGGCGCGGGAATAGAAGGAATATCTTTGGGTAACGCGACTATCCTTGACGATTTCGCTCTGAGCGGACTTAAGAACATAAGATACGTATATCTGGGTAACGCGAGCTACGTGGGAGAAGGAGCGTTCGCGGGCTGTTACGCTCTTGAACACATAAGCGTCAGCGCCAATAATTCGGCATATATGACAGATGCTCAAGGCGCTTTATATGAGATAACTTCCAATAAATACAAGCTCGTCGCGTATCCGTCAGGCAATACGGCGACAACTTATGCCATAAATTCCAAGTGTGGTGCGGTAATGCCTTACGCTTTTTACGGCGCAGACAGCCTTGAATACGTCAGTTACGGAGGCACGCTTGCCGAGATAGGCGAATATGCATTCTCGGATTGCGCGGCTCTTAAAGCGATATACTATACCAATACCCCTTCAAGCTCAGTTATAGCGGGCGTAGCGGATTTTAACGTGACCAATTCTTCTGTCGGATACATAGGCGCGCACGCGTTCGCAGGTTGTGATCTCTTAAATACTTACCGATTCGATAATATCGCCTTCCTCGGCGAATACGCCGTTGACTGGGACGGAGCATCCGACATAACTATATATCTGAACGTTTCCGCGCTTTGCGCGTCCGACGGCATAGCCGTAGAATTACCCGACGGCGCCGGCGGCGTTACGGGCAGACTGACGATACACGCGGGAGATCTTTGCGAAGAGTATTCTGCGGCAAAATATTGGTCGGAACTCAGAGCTTACATAGTAGAATAAAGAAAAGTCATAAGAAGATTTACGAAGGCATATCCTTTACCAGGGATATGCTTTTTTTATTACTGAAATTTGCCTTATTCCCTTAATAATTGTCGGAATTCGACAAAGCTTAAAGGTTATTATGGAGGTAAAGAAAATGTTCCTCGTAGTCAGGAAACGTACGGCATTTGCTCTGATAGCATTGGTACTCGTGCTGATCGCGGCGGTTGCTTTGGTAAGCGCGGAAATAACTTCCGAAGCGGTGGGCGTCAAAAGGCTCGTTCCGGTCTATTCGGTGGCTACCGAAGATAATAAAGTTGCGTTGACGTTCGACGCGTCGTGGGGCGCGGATAAGACCGAGAAAATAATGGATATTCTCGAGGAATACGGGTTCAAAGCGACCTTCTTCCTTACCGGAATATGGGTTGACGAATATCCCGAGCTGGTCAAGGAGATCAACGATCGCGGGCATCTTATCGGCAATCACAGCGCAAATCACAAGCATCTCAACGAACTGAATGCCGAAACGCTGCAAAGTGAAATCGACGTAACTGCGGAAAAGATAAAGGCGATCACCGGATATGCTCCGAGTTATTTCAGGGCGCCGTTCGGCGAATACGACAACAAGATGATTAACGCGCTTACGACGCGCGGCGTGCAATGTATCCAATGGAGCGCCGACAGTCTTGACTGGAAAGGCATAACCGCGGCGGAGATAACCGAAAACGTAGTATCCAAGCTCGATAAGGGCGCGATAGTGCTGTGTCATAACAATTCCGATCACATTACGGAAGCGCTGCCGCTAATATTGCTTGCTATCAAGAACAAAGGTATGAGCGCCGTAAGGCTGGACGAACTTGTCTATAAAGAGGGATATACGATAGATTCTACCGGTAAACAAATCAAAAATCAATAAAGAATTACGGGAGTCAAACAATGGACAATCTGATGAACAACAACGTAGTGTATCTGACGGGGAAAATAACGGGTGAGCCTAAATATTCGCACAGCGTATTCGGCGAAGGTTTCTACGAAACCCATGTGGAAGTGGAGAGACTGTCTGCGCAGAAAGACGTTATACCTGTTACCGTATCCGAAAGGCTTTTGGACGAAGGCGGCTTCGAAGACGGCAGTCAGGTGAGTATAGAGGGTCAGTTCCGCAGCTATAACAAGCTTATAGACGGTAAATCGAAACTTATGCTTACCGTGTTCGTGAGAGAAATATCGGACGACGATTACGCTATGAACACCAATCAGATAGAGCTTACCGGCTACGTATGTAAACCGCCGATATTCAGAACCACGCCGTTCAAACGCGAGATCGCGGACATATTGGTAGCAGTCAACAGAGCTTATAATAAATCCGATTATATACCTTGTATAGCGTGGGGCAGGAACGCGAGATTTGCTTCCAGACTCGAAGTGGGCGATAAAATAAGCCTTACCGGCAGAATACAAAGCCGCGAATATCAGAAAGTTCTCGAGAACGGAGAACAGGAGACGCGAACGGCATACGAAATAAGCATTGGCAGGCTGTGTTACGCGGGGGCATGTTCGGAAGACGACGAAGCTACCGAGTGAAATCAACGCTTGCAAAGGAGGTCATGCGGCGTTATAATAACCTTATGGAAAAGGTTATAGAAAATCTCATAAGCATCAAATCGACTATCGCCCGCGTCGCTGCGGACGTCGGCCGCGATCCGGACGGTATAGAAATAGTTGCGGCGAGCAAATTCCGCGATGCGGAAACGTTGCGCTTGTTGGCAGCTCACGGCGGCGTATCGGCATTCGGTGAAAACAGGGTACAGGAATTCCTTTCCAAATACGACGACGCTCTCACATGGGACTTTATCGGACGGCTGCAGACCAATAAGGTCAAATATCTTATCGGTAAAGTGCGCCTGATTCAGAGCCTTGACAGACTGCCTCTTGCCGAGGAGATAGAGCGACTTGCGGCAAAGCGTGGTATCGTGCAGGAATGTCTCGTCGAGATCAACAGCGGAGAAGAGGAGAATAAAGGAGGGCTGATGGCGGGAGAAGCCGAAGCCTTCGTGGACTCGCTTGCCGCCTTCCCGCATATTTCGGTAAGGGGATTGATGGTGGTGGCTCCGCAGGGAATACCCGAAGACGAGTTGAGGTCTTGCTTCACCAAAGTATCCGATCTGTATTCTAAACTCAAAGAGGGCAGGACCGGCTTCGATATTCTATCCATGGGTATGTCTCACGACTTCGAATTGGCTGTCAAGTGCGGCTCTACGATGATCAGACCGGGACGAATTTTGTTCGATTAGACCTTCGAGTATTATAAATTAGCCGCTATTTCATAGTATGAGTTATCTTGATACGCTCAAAACAGGCGTAATTCCCGAGAAAAAGGCAAAAAGCAAGAAGATCACACCTTATGACAGATATATGGCGCGCAAGCGTCCGGATGCATTGCCTGGCGCGGCAAAAGTCAGCGTTACGACTCCCGCCGGATATAACGACGTGCGTATGATCGTGGGGCAACTCTTGCGCAATCGCGGTACGGTTACGGATTTCAAAGGTGTGCCGCCGGTGACGGCGCAGAGACTGCTCGATTTCCTGAGCGGAGCCGTTTATGCCATCGGCGGGCGTATCGAGAGGATAGGCGACGGCGTCTATCTTGTGACTCCGAAAGGAGTGGAGATAACATGTGCTGCCGCCGACGGCGACGAGAAACGATCCGACGGCTGATTTACTCGATTTTTGCGGCGACGGCAATTATTTGCTCACGCTGCTTTTTTTCTTGCCTTCCTTCTTCGGTTTATTGTATAATGACCGTATGCGAAAACCCGATCTCAGGAAATGTTTTTATGAAGACCCGCGAAAAACCGCGCTGTTTCTCGGCGCGGAAGCGCTGATCATCGGTATTTATCTTGCGATTGATCTTTTGACCAAAGAATTCGTTTACGGTCCGATAGCTGCGGGCGAACCCGACATCGTCCTCATCAAAGGCGTACTTAAATTTACCGCAGTAGAAAATACGGGAGCTTCTTTCGGTATTTTTTCCGACTCCACCACGGCGCTTCTCATCGTCGCCGTAGTCACTGCGGCGGCGCTTACGCTGCTATGGGTGTTTTCCGTCAAAGAGCGCAACGGGTTTTTCCGCGCGGCGCTTATACTTATGATTGCCGGCGCGATAGGTAATATCGTAGATCGTGCGGCATTCGGCTACGTGCGCGACTTTATTTATTTCGAACTTATCGATTTCGCCGTATTCAATCTTGCCGACAGCGGCCTGTGCGTCGGTTGCGGTTGTATGATAGTTTATATTATATTCTTCTACCGCCCCGACAAGAAAAAAGACGCTTCCGAAGTCGTCGGGAAAGACGGTGACGCGGAGGCTTAAAGTGGAAGTATCTTTTTTCGTTGCCGCCGCAGAGGATAAAGGAGAACGTCTGGATGTTTTTCTTGCGGACAAGCTCCCCGAGATTTCCAGAAGCCGCGTGAAAGGCTGTATCGAAATGGGTATGGTCAAGGTGCGCGGAGAGCAGGTTTCCAAGGGCGGATACGCTCTTAAAGAAGGAGATCTGGTCGAGATCTCCGTCGCCGACGCCGTAGAACTCAGCGTCGAACCCGAAAACTTGCCCTTGAATATCGTATATCAGGACGCGGATTTCGCAGTTATCAATAAAGCGCAGGGTATGGTTACGCATCCTGCCGCAGGTTCGCCTCAAGGCACGCTCGTCAACGCTGTTTTGTATCATATCAAAGACCTGTCGGGCATAAACGGAGTTTTACGTCCGGGTATTGTGCATCGACTCGATAAGGATACCTCCGGACTTATCCTTATTGCGAAAAACGATTGCGCTCATTTGTCGCTTACCGCTCAGATAGCTGAGAAAACCGCGAAAAGATATTATATCGCGCTTCTTGACGGAAATCTCAAAGAAGATTCGGGCGTTATAGAACAGCCTGTGGACCGCAACCCCAAAGACCGCAAAAAAATGGCGGTCGTGAAGGGAGGGCGTTTGGCGAAAACGGCGTACAGGGTCGTCGAGCGCTTCGGTAAATATACGTTGGCGGAATTTGAACTTTTCACGGGCAGAACCCATCAGATAAGAGTGCATTGCGCTTATATGCGACATCCGGTCGTCGGCGATCCTCTTTACGGCGGAAGCAATGCTTTCGGTTTGAAAGGGCAACTTTTGCATGCGTGTCGGCTCGTTGTCAATCACCCCGCGAGCGGAGAACGCATGGAGTTCACCGCGCCTTTGCCGGATTATTTCCGCGAAGTATTGGCAAAGTTGCGCAAAACGCTTGCATAACTTTTTCTTATATGTTAATATTTTAATGCTTAAAAGTAATTATTTTAAGATTGCTTGAGAGTGGTCGTCGGCCACTCTCAATCGATATATAGAGGAGTGAGGAACGTTGACGGATTATCAGTCTATCAAAGAACGTGCGGAAAGCGTTATAGTCCCCGTTGTGGAAGCGCTCGGTTATGAGGTGGTCGAGATCTCTTTCGGATGCGTCGGAAAGACGGATACGCTCACCGTGTATATTTATAAAAAAGGCGGAGTGGATCTCGACGACTGCGTGAGAGTCAACGACGCGCTGGACGCGCCGCTGGAATCGGCGGACGTCACTGCCGGCAGAGCCTATACGCTCAACATATCTTCTCCCGGACTCGACCGTCCCATAGTCACCGACAGGGATTTCGAGCGCAACGAGGGCGAAAAGGTGGAAGCGGTATATGTCAAACCCGTAGGCAAGAAGAAACAGGTCGTCGGCATTTTGCTCGGACAAGACGGCGACAACGTTTACCTCGAGGTCAAGACGTGCAGGATTCCCGTTCCTAAAGCGAATATCAAAGTGCTTCGCCCTTACATCGACATGAAAGGTCTTAAATAGACCCGACAACTTAATAAACAAACAACTTAATACGGAGGTTATCCAAAAAATGAAAAACAAAGAACTGTTCCTTGCGCTCGATCAGATCGAAAACGAGTACAAAATCGACAAATCGTTGCTTATCGCTTCTCTCGAAGCGGGACTTGCGTCCGCATTCAAGAAAGAGAGCGGCGAATCGAGAGCCGTTGCCGTAAGAATGAATCCCGAGAGTTATACCATCGAGTTCTTTGCGTACCAAACGGTAGTTGACGGCGAGCCGCAGGAAGATTCCGAAATATCTCTCGAAGAAGCGCGCGACATCAAGCCCGACGCCGAGGTCGGCGAGCTTATCGGCGAAGTGGTTTCGCCCGACGATCTTTCGAGAATTGCCGCGCAGACTGCCAAACAGGTCATCACTCAGCGCATTAACGAAGCTAAGCGCGAGCAGGTGATGAGCGAGATGAACGAACGCGAAGGCGAACTCATGCAGGCGGTCGTCCGCAGGATAGAATCCACCGGTACCGTTTCCGTAGAAATAGTCGGAACGCAGATGGAAGGTATTCTCGCCACGGGCGATCAGGTTCGCGGAGAGAAACTCAACGTAGGCGACAAGATCAAAGTATACGTCAAGAAGGTGCGCACCGACGCCAAAGGCACTTCTCGCGTTATGGTATCTCGCAGTTGCGCCGGTTTCGTAAGGAAGCTTTTCGAGATCGAAGTACCGGAAATCCGCTCCAATCTCGTAAAAATCAAGAATATCGTACGCGAAGCCGGTCTCCGTACCAAGCTCTCCGTATATAGCGAAGATCCCAATATCGATTCCATCGGTTCCTGCATCGGACCCAAGGGTTCGCGCGTCAACGCCGTTATCAATGAACTTAACGGCGAAAAAGTGGACGTGATCCTTTACAGCTCCAATCCTTCGGAATATATCGTCCGTGCGCTTTCTCCCGCCAAAGTGCTTATGGTCCAGCTCAACGAGACCGAGCAGCAGGCGAGAGTTATAGTTCCCGACGACAAATTGTCGCTCGCTATAGGTAAGGGCGGTCAGAACGCGAAGCTCGCCGCAAAACTTACCGGGTATAAAATCGACGTCAAACCTTATTCCGTTGCCGTAGGCGACGACGAGACGCCCGAGGTCGAGGAATAATACCGGAGCAGGCTGAATCGTCATGTACAGGCCGGAGAGAATGTGCGCGGTATGCCGCACTAAAAAAGACAAAAGCGAATTGATAAGAATCGTCAGATCGCCCGAAGGCGTATTTTCGCTTGACGGCACGGGCAATTCGCCGGGACGCGGAGCGTATCTGTGCAGATCAGAAAAATGTCTGACCCAATGCGTAAAGAAACGCCTTCTGAACAGAGTATTCAAGGCGGAAGTACCGGAGGATATATATGAAACTGTCGCCGGAATGTGCAGCGAAGATAAGTAGTTACGTCGGCTTCGCGCTTCGAGCGGGAAAGGTCGTGAGAGGCACCGATAATATACTTGCTTCAAACAAGCGCATGTTGGTGATAATTTCCTCCGATCTCAAGGAGAACGCTTCGAAAAAGCTCGAAGCTCATGCGGAGAAGAACGGTTGGCATACCGTAACCGTAGACGACATGCAGGCAATATTGCCCCTGACAGTGGTCAAAGCGATAGGCATCCGTGAGAAAAACCTTGCGGAGGCGATACTGAAACAAGTCAATACTAATTAGAGGACGGAAAGAGAATGGCAGGAAGCGTGAATAACGAACAAAACACCGTGCATAATATCTCGAAGATAGAAAGCGTGCTTAAGGCGAAGAAAGAGAGCTTTACGAGGATGATAACGGAATACCGCAAGGTCCTCGAGAGCGCCCGTAAATCGCTCGATGAGAAGTACGCCGATTTTCTGCGCGAAGCGGAGGAACGCGAAGCTCTTGAAGCGGAGAAGCGCAGAGCGGAGAAAGAGAACGAAAAAGCCATCAAAGAGGCTACCGTTGCGCCGATAGTTCCGGAAGACATACAGGAACCGGTTGTCGAGAAAGCGGCTCCGGAGGCAGCTCCGACGGAAGAAAATATGACAATTCCGGAAGTCGCGGCGCCCGCCGAGGAAAAGGTCGAGGTAAAACCCGAATCCGCGGTCAAGGAAAGCGCCCGGGTATCGTCAGAGACGGCACAGAGAGAAGAAGAACCGCTGTCTAAGCAGCGTTTGGCGGCGAAGACCGCGGCTGAGTCCATAATTAACAAGAACAAGAAGCCGATTATCGTCAAACCCGTGATCAAGACGTATATTCCTCCCGTCGAGGAGCCCAGACAGAGACGCTACAACGGCGACCGTCCGCAGGGACAGCAGGGGCGCAGACCGCAGGGCGGAGCGACGTCCTCTCCCGTGTTCAGGCAATCTGCCATCGAGCGCATAAATAACGCTCCCATGCCGCAAGCGGGCAACGCGCCGAAGAAGAAGATAACGGACAACCGTCCCGAAGATAAGACTCGCGCCAACAAAAAGGCTATGACCAAGAAAGGTTACGTCACCGACGGAGCTGTCGTTGAATACGACGAGATGGGCGAGATCAAGAAGATCCGCACGAGAAAGACGGGCGCGCAGAAGAAAGAGTTTACCGTTACCGAAGCCGTCGTCATCGATCATGCGGTTTTTACGAAAGAGAATTTCACCGTGAAAGAACTTGCCGAGAAGATAGGTAAAGCCGGCGCGGAGATCATTAAGAGGCTTTTCCAACTCGGGATAATGAAGACGATCAACGATAATATCGACTTCGAGACGGCAGAACTGGTAGCCAACGATCTCGGCATAACCATCGAGCTGCAGAAAGAGGAGACTTCCGAAGAAAAACTCATCTCATATTTCGAGAACGAAGCGGAAGACGATCCCGCTTGCCTCAAACCGCGTCCTCCCATAGTCACCATAATGGGACACGTGGATCACGGCAAGACTTCCATACTCGACTATATCAAGAAATCCAACGTGGCTGCCGGAGAAGCGGGCGGAATAACGCAACATATCAGTGCGTATACGACCACCGTTAACGGAAGTCAGATATGCTTCCTCGACACTCCCGGACATGCGGCGTTTACGGCGATGCGCGCTCGCGGCGCCAATGTGACCGATATAGTGGTCATAGTCGTTGCCGCAGACGACGGCATAATGCCGCAGACGGTCGAGGTCATCAACCACTGTAAAGCGGCAGGCGTCAAGATCATCGTTGCCATTAACAAGATAGACAGGACAGGAGCCGATGTCGAGAGAGTTAAGTCGCAACTTACCGAATACGATTTACTCGCCGAGGAATGGGGCGGCGATATACCGGTAGTGCCCGTCAGCGCGAAAACGGGCGCAAATATGGATCTTCTGCTCGAGAATATCTTACTTGTAGCCGATATGATGCAGCTCAAAGCCAATCCTGACCGTAAAGCTCGCGGTACTGTCGTAGAAGCTCGCCTCGACAAGGGCAAAGGACCTATAGCTACCGTTCTGGTACAGAACGGTACGCTTTCCGTAGGCGATCACATCGTTGCCGGTACCGTAATAGGTAAAGTCAGAGCGATGCAGGACGATAAGGGCAGAAGCGTCAAGAAAGCAGGTCCGTCCATGGCGGTAGCCATTCTCGGACTGGACGAAGTTCCCGATTCCGGAGACCAGCTTATGGCGGTCGACGACGAAAAACTTCTCAAGAGCGTTGTCGCGGAACGAATAGCGCGCGACAAAGAGAAGAAGCTCAGCAGCGGCAAGATCACGCTTGACGACGTATTCCGCGGAATAGAGGAAGGTAAGCTCAAAGATCTCAATATAATTATAAAAGCCGACGTTCAAGGCTCCGTTGAGGCGATACGCGAAAGTCTTATGGAACTCAGTACCGACGAAGTCCGCGTCCGCGTAGCGCACGCAATGGTCGGCGCTATCAACGAGTCCGACGTAGCTCTGGCAGATTCCATCAACGCGATAATCATAGGATTCAACGTTCGTCCGCATGCCAACGCGAAAGCCGCGGCGGAAGCCAAGAACGTGGAAATCAGACTTTACCGCGTGATATACGACGCTATCAACGACGTCAAATACGCTATCAAAGGTCTTTCTGCGCCTAAATATAAAGAACAGTATCTCGGCAAAGCCGAAGTCCGCGCTATATATAAAATCAGCGGCGTAGGCACGATCGCGGGCTGTATGGTGCTTGACGGCAAGATCGTCAAGAACGCTAAAGTCCGTCTTATCCGCGACAATATAGTCGTAGCGGACACCGCCATCGACTCCCTGAAGCGCATGAAGGATAACGTTAAGGAAGTCGTTTCCGGATACGAATGCGGCGTTGGACTTGCTAACTGCAACGATATTCAGGAAGGCGACATCATCGAATCCTTCGAGGTCGTCGAAGACAGAAGCTGACGCCGAAAATCACGGCAGCGTCTAATCAAGGAGGCACGTTGGTTATGAAGATCGAAAGAGTCAATTCGGAGATCCGTAAGGAGCTTATGGAGCTTATAACCTTCGAAGTAAAGGATCCGCGCGTGCATGATTGCGAGATGCTCAGTATTATGCGCGCGGAGACCACGGGAGATCTCAAATATTGCAAGGTTTATGTGAGCGTAATGGGCTCTCCCGATCCCGCCGGGGTTATCGCCGGGCTTAACGCGGCGTCAGGCTATCTCAGAAACGAGCTTTTCGCGCATCTCAAAATAAGAGCCGTACCCGAACTCACGTTCGTGCTTGACGACAGTATCGATTACGGTCTCAGGATCGACCGCATCCTCAAAGAGCTTAAGAAGGACGATAACGAATAATGTACGAGAGAATCACAAAAAGGCTGTTTTCCGCTGAGACCGTAGCCGTATTTATGCATATAAATCCGGACGGAGACTGTGTGGGAAGCAGTCTTGCCATGTACCGCTACCTCACCAACTTGGGTAAAAAAGTCGACGTTTATATCGAAAAGAAAGAAGATATACGCGAAAATCTGAATATTTTACCCGGAATCGAAACGATAGGGGTATGTGAAAACAACCGTTACGATCTCGGTATAGCTCTAGACTGCGGAAGCGCGAACCGCATGGGGACGAAGTGCGCCAAAGTGTATTTCGATAAATGCGCGGAACGTATATGTTTCGATCATCACGAGACGGCGGAGCCTTTTGCCGACGAGACGGTATTCGAGAACGTTGCCGCTACGGCGCAGATATTGTATAAGTTTTTTAAAGAAAACGACGCCTCGGCAATAGATAAAGAGGTGGCGACCTGCCTCTATGCCGGCATATTGACCGATACGGGTGCGTTGTCCTTTTCCAATACGACCGACGAGACTCTCTCTATAGCCGTCGAACTTCGCGGTTACGGCATTAACGCATACGAATTGGTGTATAAATTGGTTAAGGAAGAACGCCGCGAAATATTCGAACTTAAAAACAGAGTACTCGGAGCGGCAAAATTTTTCCTCGACGACAGAATGGGACTTATCTCATTCATGCGTACAGATTTCGACGCCACGCATACTTCCGACAAGGATACCGAGGGTATCATCAATTCCGTAATAAACATCGAGGGAGTGAAAATCGCCGTTTCTGTCGCGGAAATGTCCGATAAGAAAGCTTTTAAGGTCGGAATACGTACTAAAGACGACGTAAATGCAGGAAAATTCGCCGCATTGTTCGGCGGTGGCGGACATTTCAACGCAAGCGGATGCAGAATATACGCGGATTACGAAGAAACCGTTAACAGGTTGGTCAAGGCGGCTAAGCTCGTCCTGGATGGCGATGAGGCGGAATAAGGATGATTTGCGGCTTCATCAACGTCTGTAAAGTCAAAGGTATGACCTCTTCCCGAGTGGTGGGTAAAATCAAAGGCATACTGCGCGCTCAGGGGATCAGCGGCGTTAAGGTCGGACATATGGGTACGCTCGATCCCGACGGGGAAGGCGTATTGCCCGTAGCCGTAGGCAAGGCAACCAGGCTGTTTGATTATCTCAGCGAGAAAACCAAAATATATTATACCGAGTTCGTCTTCGGTAAGACTACGGATACTTTGGACGAGTCCGGAAAGACGGTCGCCGTGTCGGATATGGTGCCTTCGGAAGAGGAAATAACTGCCGTTATACCGTCGCTTACGGGAGAGAAAGATCAGATCCCGCCGATGTATTCGGCAAAATCGGTAGACGGGAGGCGCGCATACGATCTTGCGCGCGAAGGAGCCGAATTCGAACTTAAGCCGCGCAAAGTACGTATTGACAGCATCGAATATTGCGGAAAGGTCGACGACGCCTTTGCCTTCCGTATCACATGCGGCGGAGGTACTTATATAAGGAGTATCGCGCGCGATATGGCAACGGCTCTCGGGACACTGGGTTACATGCGTTACATAAGAAGGGAAAAGAGCGGCGTTTTCGCCATAGCCGATTCCTATACGACGGAAGAACTGGAAACAGGTATCTTAGATAAGATCGTGTCGGCGGAATCGGTATTGCAAGATTATCCGCGTTACGATTGCCCCGAGGAAAAGATAGTTTACGTTACCAACGGCGTGCCTGTCAAACTCAAGAATATGCCGGAAGGGGCGTTCAGATTGTATTGCTCGGGCGCGCTCGTGGGCATGGCGGAAAGCGTCGAAGGCGCAATAAACATAAAAACGAGGTTGGTGTAGCGATATGGGCGGAGTCTGCGAGACGAAGAAACAACGAATCGCGGAAAATAAGGGGAAAAAGGGGCGTATGCTTGCGCTCGGTTTCTTTGACTGCCTGCATCGCGGTCATAGGGAGATAGTTTCCAGAATGCAGTCGGTATGTTCGTTATGCGATTTCGAGCCGCATATATTCACATTTGACGACGATTTCTTCACCGCATTGGGAAGTAATAATAAACTAGTATATCTTCTGGAAGAAAGGTTGGAACTTTTCGAAGAAGCGGGAATACCGAGAGAAAACGCACTGATAGCCTCGCCGTCGTCGGATTTTCTTGAGATATCGGCGGAAGGCTTCCTCGAGATGCTTGACGGATGCGGACTCAGCGCGGTGATAGCCGGAGAAGATTTCCGTTTCGGCAAAGGCGCGGCATACGGTATGAACGAGCTTGAGGAGTGGGCGCGTGAAAGAGGTATTATTTGTCTGAGGCAGCCGTTGCTTAAAGAATGGAATCGCAAGATTTCCAGCTCAGACATACGAGAATATCTCTCTTTGGGTGAAGTTTTGGCGGCGAATTCGCTACTCGGCAGGAGATATTTTGTCGAAGGTGCCGTGCTTCACGGCAGGGGCGTCGGTAAGAGCTTCGGATTGCCTACGGCGAACCTCGCATTGCCGCCCGAGAAAGCGCTTCCTTTCGACGGCGTATGCGATACGCGCACCGTTATCGACGGGGCGACATACAGATCGGTCACTAACGTGGGCGCGTGTCCCACGTTCGGAGAGACGGCAAAAGGGGTGGAAACTCACATAATGGGCTTCGAAGGCGACGTTTACGGCAAAAAGATACGCGTCGAATTCCTCGACAGAATACGCAGTATATTCAAGTTCGATACCAAAGAAGAACTCAGACAGCAAATAGAAAGCGACATAAGAAGGGTGATGGACGACAATGATTAAATTCGGTGTAGCAGGTAATTCGCAAAGTTTTTTCGACGAAGGTCATACAACTACGATCGAAGCCGCACCTTGGTGCGCCGCTCGCGGCATAGATATATTCGAGTATTCTTTCGGCAGGGGCGTCAATCTTCCGGAAGCCACGGCACGTAAGATAGGAGACGCTTTCAAGGCTAACGGAGTCGAGATGAGCGTACACGCCCCTTACTTCGTCAATCTCGCCAATCCGGATCCGGAGATGATCTCAAAGTCGTATAACCATATAACATCTTCTTGTAAGAAGGTGTGCGATTTCGGCGGAGACAGAGTGGTCGTTCATCCCGCTACGCAGGGCAAGGTCACGCGCGAAGAAGCGCGTGTTACGATGCTCGATAACGCACGCAGACTTGTTGACGTGCTGGGCGAGGCAGGGTATGGCGACATCAAGATATGTTTCGAGACAATGGGCAAGCTTGCGCAGATGGGAACGCTCGACGAAATTGTGGAGATATGCGCCCTAAGCCCGTCGTTCTATCCGTGTATTGACTTCGGACATATCAACGCGAGAGAGCAAGGTATTCTAAATAATGCCGAAAATTATAATACTATATTCAAAAAACTAAACGATTCTATGCCGAAATACAAGATTTCCGGCATGCATATACATTTCAGTAAAATTCAGTTCGGAGCCAAAGGCGAAATCCGTCATCTCACCTTTGAGGATACTCAATACGGTCCGGATTTCAGACCGCTTATGGAGATAATCCGTTCCCTCTCGCTCGAACCCGTCGTCATTTCCGAGTCCGACGGGACGCAGGCGGAAGATACCGTTACGATGAAAAATTATTTCCGTTCGATTGGCGGTATCGTCCGCGAGCATTGATCCCCCGACCGCTTTTTACGGCAGCAGATCGAATATGTTGTCCTGAGAGATCCCGGTTATATAACTGTCGGGGACTCTGCCGAGCAAGATGTCTTCCGCAAGTATGAAGTCCATGCTTACCGTGACGTCTTCCGCTTTGAGCGGTACCAGCATCTGTATCGTCGTGCTGACGCGCATCACAAGGCGATGCAATGTCTGATTGATGCCTTCTGCATAATAGAAAGAGTTTATTTTTACGTCAACGACGCCGACCGGACTGACGTTTATTCCTATATCCGCGCCTTTATCCGCTATCAGTGATATGCCCGTAAATGCTCCTGCGGGTATTTCTACCGATCCGGAGGTGATTTTGTTAACACTCGCCTGTATTTCCCGTTGTGCGTGTATGACCAGGCTGTTGATCCCTGCGGTATTGGCTTTGACTAAGGTTATTTCGCCTTCGGTGTTTTTCTCGTATTCGAAGAAATCTCCGTAAAATTCCGACAGTTTGTGTATTTTGGCGTTGGCATCCACATATGCCGCTACAGTCTGCGCGCGTATTTCCGCTTCGGCGATCTCGGCAACGAGAGGAGTCGCAACTTTCACGAAATACAGCGCCGTGAGCGTTGCGATTACAGCGATGATAGCCAAAGCGGTCAAAGCGCGTATGCCTTTTCGTTTATGTTCGTATGTGTGCGCGTGCATATATTAATATATGTTTTTAAGGTAAATAAATTGCAAACGTTTATTTCAGGTGTTATAATAATGCCAATATTTTGTTCAGGAGTATTTTCAAATGAATGACCAAATCGGTAAAATTTTAAACGAGAGGCGGTCCGCAATCGAGAATTCCGATCTTCCGGACGGCGTCAAAGCTATGCTTGCACGTCATTACGAAATGGCAGCAAAAGGTCTGGATACTATCGCGCATGCAGGATTTTTCAAAGAATTGAACGATCTCAGAGTGAAATACGTCGGTAAAAGCGGTGAGATCACTTCTCTCATGAAATCTCTTAAAGACGTTCCTGCAGACAAACGCCCGCTTATCGGAAAATTTATCAACGAACTTAAGACTTTCTTCGAGAACGCCATATCCGAACGCGAAGCGCATATCGCCGAAAAAGAACGTGAGGAAAGAGAAGCGCGCGAAAGTCTGGACGTTACTCTTACGCCTCCGGCAGTCAGTGCCGCAGCAAGAGCCGGTGCTTTACATCCGCTTACGCTTGTAAGGAACGATATAGTTAAGATATTTACCGGTATGGGGTTCACCATAGTCGACGGACCCGAAGTGGAATATACGAAATATAACTTCGGCCTCCTCAATATTCCCGAGGACCATCCCGCGAGAGATCCCGCAGACAGTTTCTATATCACTCCCGACATACTGCTCCGTTCGCAGACTTCCTGCGTGCAGGCGCGCACTATGGAGACGATGGCTCCGCCTTTCCGTATAGTTTGCCCCGGTAAGGTCTACCGTCCCGACGAGGACGCGACTCACAGCCCGATGTTCCAGCAGATAGAAGGGCTTGTGGTAGATAAACACGTTACGCTTTCCGATCTTAAAGCCGTCCTCGAAGAATTCGCGCGTAAATTCTTCTCTCAGGACACCAAAGTGCGTTTCCGTCCTTCCTTCTTCCCGTTTACAGAACCGAGCGTGGAAGTTGACTTAAGCTGCGCCATGTGCGGCGGCAAAGGTTGCCGCCTCTGTAAAGGCACGGGTTGGCTCGAACTTCTCGGTGCGGGCGTCGTTAACCCTGCGGTTTTCGATATGTGCGGTATCGACAGTTCCGTCTACAGCGGTTTTGCATTCGGTATAGGCATCGAACGCGCCGCTATGATCAAGTACGGTATTCCCGACATGCGCCTTCTTTTCGACAACGACGTGCGCATTCTTGAACAGTTCAGATAGGAGGATAGAAAGATGCTTGTACCTTTGAAATGGCTCAAAGATTTCGTAGATATAGATATCAGCGTTGATGAACTTGCGTCCAAACTAGTTTCCTGCGGATTCGAGATAGAAGACGTTATTTACCAGGCAGACGCGGTAAAAGGGGTGCGCACCGCGCTCATCACCGGTTGCGCAAAACACCCCCAGGCCGACAAGCTCATAGTTTGCGACATCGACGTGAACGACGGAGTCAAACGTAGTATAGTTACCAATAATACGTGGCTCAAACCCGGCGACAAAGTGGCGGTCGCGCTCGACGGAGCGAAACTCGCTTCCGGTAAGGTCATACACGAAGGCGAATTGCGCGGAGTGCATTCCTATGGAATGTTCGTAGGAGGAGCCGAACTCAATCTCACCGAACACGACTATAAAGGCGCGGGAGAAGATAAAGTACTTTTGCTCGATAAAGACACGCCCGTAGGCATAGACGTCAACGAAGCGCTCGGCACCGACGACGTTATCCTCGACGTGGCGATTACCGCTAACCGCACCGACGCAAACAGTATTCTGGGTATTGCCCGCGAAGTGGCGGCAGTGACCGGTTCGCCGCTCAAAATGCCTGCAGATTATATCGATCTCGGCGAGTCCGGCGATATAAGCAAGTATCTTGAAGTCGTCAACGAGGCTCCTGATCTCTGCCCGAGGTATCTCGCCGCAATGATCGAGAACGTAGTCATCACCGAATCTCCGCTCTACATAAAACGCAGACTCAAAGCGGCGGGGCTGAGACCAATCAACAATATCGTCGATATTACCAACTACGTACTGCTCGAAGTAGGACAGCCCATGCACGCATTCGATCTCAAGACAATAAAAGGCGGAAAGATCGTCGTACGCAGAGCGCATAAGGACGAGAAGATCGTCGCCCTCGACGATAAGACTTACACTCTCAACGAGAACAATCTCGCTATCTGCAATGCGGAAGAGCCTATGGCGATAGCCGGAGTTATGGGAGGCAAAGGTTATTCGATCTTCGACGATACTAAAACGGTCATATTCGAGTCCGCGCGCTTTGCGCGCGACAGTATCCGCAGAACGTCGCGTTCCATCGGTTTGCGTTCTGATTCTTCCGCGCGTTTCGAGAAAGGCATCGATTTTTATTCACAGATAGCGGGTATGCGTAAAGCTGTAGGTATGGTCGTTGCCAACGGCTGGGGCACTCTCGTTTCCGGAACCATAGATTCTTTCCCGGTTAAACCCGAAGAAAAAGTTATTCGTTATACCGCCGAGGACGTAGAAAACATACTCGGGATAACGGTTCCATCCGAAGAGATCGTATCTATTCTTAACGCACTCACGTTAAAAACCGTGAGGGACGGAAAACATATGGTCACTACGATCCCCGGTTACCGCGAAGATATAGTCGGCATAAACGATATTGCCGAAGAGGTCATCCGCATATACGGATACGATCACTTCGGTAACGACGCCGTCATGATCGGCGCGCTCGCTTCCGGCGGAAAGACGTCAGAACAGGAATTCTCGGATAAGATCAAAAATTTCCTTGTGGGATGCGGAGCATACGAGACCGTAACGTACTCGTTCATAAGCCCCAAAGCCTGGGATATGTTGGGCTTGCCTGCGGACAGTCCGTTACGTAATAACGTCAAGCTTACCAATCCGCTCGGAGAGGATTACAGCGTGATGCGCACGACTCTTGCTCACAGCATGATCAAGACTCTTGCGACGAACTGCACGCGCGGAAACAAAGAAGGCAGATTTTTCGAGATAGCCAAGACGTATATCCCAACCGAACCGATCGACGAACTTCCCGTGGAAGAAAACAAGCTTGCTATAGGCGCTTTCGGCGATCGCGAGGATTTCTATACATTCAAGGCGATAGTCGAGAATCTCTTTGCAATGTTGCGTATCGAAGTAAAGTTCGTACGCACGGTTATACCGTATATGCATCCCACGCGCACAGCAAAGGTATTGACCGCAGACGGCAAAGAACTCGGTTACGTCGGCGAAGTACGCGCGGAGACCGCGTCGGAATACGGCGTTGAGAAAAGGTTGTATTTTGCGGAATTGGACGCGGAATACGCAGTCAAAAACGCTTCCGATTATTCCGGTTTCCGTAATATTTCCCGTTATCCGGCGGTAGAACGCGATCTCGCGCTCGTATGCAATGCCGATACGGAGGCAGCGACGGTTATAAATACGGCGAAGAAGGCAGTGTCCGGAGACATACTTTCCGACGTAACGGTATTCGACGTATACACCGGCGGTATCCTCGGCGATACCGGTAAAAAGAGCGTAGCCATCAAACTTGTATTCCGCAGCGATTCGCGTACGCTTGCCGACGCGGAGGTCAATGCGGAAATAGAAGCCGTGCTTGCGGCATTCAGAGACGAACTCGGAGCTTCGCTGAGATAGTCTGGCGTCGGGCGACTTAATGACGTCTTGTATCGGAGGATCATGGAAGAAAGAACACTTAAAGCACTCGAATTCGATAAGATATTGGACTCCGTAGCGGCGTTCGCTTCTTCCGAACCCGCACGCGAAGCGGTTAGAGCGATACGGCCTTTCGACAATATCGATTACGTAAGGGAATTGATCGACGAAGTAGCCGAAGCCGATAAAATAGCCTTCGAATACGCTACGAATCTCTCGTTTGCGTTTGACAATATCGATTTCGTGCTCGACAAAGCAGCGGTAATGTCAGTTCTGTCAATGGGAGAGCTTCTGAGAGTGTCTCGCATGCTGCGCGTCGCGCGCAACGTAAGGACCGCCATAGCTAAAGTACCCGACGACAACCTTAAGCTTCTCAAGCGCATAGCGACTTCGCTCTATACCGATAAAAATCTCGAGGACGAGATAGATAACGCCATCGTCTCGGAAACTGAGATGCACGACAGGGCGTCCGAAGATCTGAGACAGATACGTATGCGTATCCGCAAGACCGGAGAAGCAATCAAAACGAAGCTTTATTCGTATATAACCTCGCCTTCGTATTCCAAATATCTTCAGGATAATATAGTCACCGTGCGCGGAGACAGGTATGTTATTCCCGTGAAAGCGGAATGCAGAAGTTCGGTTCCCGGACTTATCCACGACCAATCGGCTTCGGGACAGACGCTGTATATCGAGCCTATGGCGGTGGTGGAGCTTAACAATACTCTCAAAACGCATATCATCGCCGAGCAGCAGGAGATCGAACGTATCCTCAGAGCGTTTACGCTCAAAGTAAGCGTAAGCGTGGATAAAATACGTGAAAGTTTCGATAAAATAGTCAAACTCGACACCGTGTTTGCCAAAGCTTATTACGCCAACGCGCATAAATGCTGTAAGCCTGTCGTCAACGACGAAGGGATAATCGAAATATCCAAAGGACGGCATCCGCTTATCGATCCGGCGAAAGTTGTGCCTACGGACATAAGACTCGGTAAGGATTTCGACCTTTTGTTCGTAACCGGTCCAAATACGGGCGGTAAAACGGTAGCGCTCAAGCTCGTAGGGCTTCTATCGGTAATGTGTGCGTCGGGAATGTTTGTTCCCGCACGCGAGGCGGAGTTATCTCTTTTTTCCGATATATATTGCGACATAGGCGACGAGCAGAGCATAGAACAAAATCTGTCGACTTTTTCGGCGCATATCGCCAATATCGTACGCATTACCGACCGAATGGATTCGAAGTCGCTCGTGCTTCTCGACGAACTCGGAGCGGGGACGGATCCGACGGAAGGCGCGAGCCTCGCCATGAGTATTTCCGCGTTTATACGTGATAGCGGCGCAAAAGCGGTGATCACCACGCATTATAACGAGCTTAAAGAATATGCCGTGGTCACTCCGCGCGCGGAGAACGCGAGCATGGATTTCGATCCGGTGACGTATAATCCTACTTACAAGCTCATAGTAGGTACGCCGGGCGCTTCCAACGCTTTATTGATAGCGAGAAAACTCGGATTGAAAGAGAGTATCATCGAAAGGGCTAAAGCCGGTATAGAGAGCGGCAAGCTTGAATTCGAGAACGTGCTCGAGTCACTCGAGAAAGCCAGGAGACAGGCTGCGGAAAATGAAGAAAAAACAGCCGAAGCGCTTAAATTCGCGGAAGAAACGAAGAAAGCCGCCGAAAGAGAACGCGACAGGCTGTATGCCCAAAGGGAAAAACTCAACGAAAACGTACGCCGAGAAACGAAGCGTCTCGTAGAAGAAGCGATGTCGGAAGCCAATGAGATAATTACGGCGATAAGAGATCTTCTCGACGAGCCTACGGAAGCCAATCTTTTCAAAGCCCGCAAGCTGCGTAAATCTCTTGAGAAGTATATCGTTCAGGAAGATAACGAATTCGAGGGTTTCGGCGAAGAAGCCGAGGGCGACATCAGAGAGGGCGATGCCGTGCTTGTCCGTCCTCTCAAAGTAGAAGGAGAAGTCGTAAAAGTGAATTATCAGAAAAACTCGGCTACCGTACGGCTCGGCAAGATGTCATCCAATTTCAGCCTGGACGATCTTGTGCGTCTCAAAGCGCGCAAGAAAGAGATACCCAAAGAAGTAAACCGTGCGCCGCGGGCATTGAGGACGGAGTCATTCAGTCCCGAATTGAATCTCCTCGGCATGACTTCGCAGGAAGCCGAACACGCGCTGATGTCTTATATTGACAAAGCCGTCGTGGCGGGAGTGAACGAAGTGCGCGTTATCCACGGCTACGGGACGGGTAAACTCAGAGAAACCGTGCAAAAATTACTTAAAAACCATCCTGCGGTCGTATCTTTCCGCGACGGGAAATACGGAGAGGGCGAACGCGGCGTGACGATGGTAAGGTTTACGAAATGATATATTTTGACAATGCGGCGACAACGCGCGCCACGGATACTACGGTAAAGATCGTAAGCGAGTATCTGAGCGAAAAATTCTATAATCCGTCCTCACTGTACCACGAAGGACTGGAAGCTAAACGCGACCTGGACAGGGCCCGTGCGGCGATACTTGGCAAACTTCGCGGAGAAGGCAAGGTGGTATTCACGGGTGGCGGTACGGAGAGCGATAATTTGGCTCTTTTCGGAGTAAAGAAGCACAAAAACGGCAGGATAATAATCGGCGGGGCTGAACATGCGGCGATCTACGCCTCTGCGATGGAACTCAGACAGCGCGGTTACGACGTCGTGATCGCTCCTGTGAACGGCGACGGAAGCGTGAATGAAGACGGATTCAGGGAACTGCTTACCGAGAACACTACTCTCGTGTCGATAATGCACGTAAATAACGAGACCGGCGCGGTCAATGATATAGGTAAATTCGCCTCCGAAGTCAAATTCGTGGCTCCGAACGCCGTCTTTCACAGTGACGGAGTACAGGCGTTCGGCAAAATGCGTCTCAATCTCAGATCCGTCCCCGTAGATCTGTATTCGATGAGCGCGCATAAACTCGGCGCGCCCAAAGGTCTAGGCGCGCTTTATATCCGCAATAAAGTCAGCGTTTCTCCGATCGTATTCGGAGGCGGACAGGAAGGCGGATTGCGTTCTTCGACGGAGAATACCGCGGCGATAGCCGCGTTCGGCGCGGCGAGCGAGGAGCGTTACGCCTGCCTCGACGAGACTAACGCATCTGTGGGCGCCGTACGCGCGTTTATTCTGCGTTCCGTGTCGGAAATATCGGAAATTAAAGTTATTTCTCCCGAAAACGGCTCTCCGTACATACTTACTTTCGCGTCTTCCAAGGTGCGCGGAGAGGTGATGCAGCACGCTCTCGAGCGCGAAGGGATACTTATCGGTACGGGCAGCGCATGTTCGTCCAACAAGGCTTCTGGAAGGATCGCCGAGGCGCTCGGACTCAAAGGTAAATACCGCGACGGTATCGTAAGGTTAAGTTTCTTCAAAGACAATACCGCGGACGAAGCGCGCGAGTTCACGGAAAAATTTTTCAAAGTATATAAGGAGCTATCGGTATATGGCAGTTGAATATAATTGTATTCTCATAAGATTCGGCGAGATATTCTTGAAAGGGGATAACCGCAAATACTTTGAAAGTCTCCTCATCAAAAATATAAACACCGCGCTTAAAGGGATAAAGTATACGTTCGTACGTTCTCAGGGAAGATATTACATCGAGAATTATGCGCCCGAGGACAAGGACGAGATCGTCTCGCGTCTTACCAAAGTATTTGGTATTCACTCGATCAGTCCCACGGTAAAGGTTTCTACGGACATAGAGGAAATCGGCAGGGTAGCCGCCGAAATAGCGCCCAAAAGCGGCAAATTCCGCGTTACCGTTAAGCGTGCCGACAAGCGTCTAGGTATGACGAGTACCGAATTTGCGGCTGCGATAGGAGGTAAACTGCTTAAAGCGAGCGGCGGAAAACTGAAGGTAGATCTGTTCGAATACGATTTCGAGCTTTTCGTCGATATAAGGGAGAACGGATATTCCTATCTGTTCTACGATAAAATTATGGGAGCGCAAGGTCTGCCGACGGGGTGTTCGGGAAACGGCATGCTGCTATTGTCGGGCGGTATAGATTCGCCTGTCGCAGGCTACGTCATGGCAAAGCGCGGTATAAGACTTTACGCAATACATTTCCACAGCTTTCCGTATACCAGCGAGCTTGCGCTTCAGAAGGTAAAAGACCTTGCCGAAAAACTGACCGCATATTGCGGCGAGATCAAATTATTTGTGGTGCCGTTTACCGAAATACAGTACGCTATCCACAATAAGTGTCCCGAGGAATTCATGATAACGATAATGCGCCGCTTCATGATGCGTATAGCCGAAAGAATAGCCGTCGCCAACAACTGCGGCGCCATAATCACCGGAGAAAGTCTCGGACAGGTTGCAAGTCAGACCATGCAAAGTATAATAGTTACCAATTCCGTGGTAAAACTTCCCGTTTACAGACCGCTGATAGGTGCGGACAAATACGAAATAATAGATATTGCGAATAAAATAGATACTTTTGATATAAGTATCCGTCCGTACGAGGATTGCTGTACGGTATTCCTTCCCAAAAATCCAGTTATCAAGCCCAAACTTGCCGATGCGGTAGAGTACGAAAGCCGCCTCGATATAGAAGGACTTATAGACCAAGCCATCGAGGGAACGGAGGAAATAACGATAGGCTGACTTTTTGCGTAAAAATCCGAAGGAGCGTCCTTGAAGGGCGCTCCTTCGTTATTCAATGCGGAAATTTATCGAAAAGATCGAAAAATGGATCTCTTCCGGATATAAATACGATTATGGGGGCGCTCTCGGCTACGCATACGCCGTCTTCGGTAACGGCTTCCACATAATACCCTTCGAGTCCGAACGCTACGGGTTGGGGGATGACGGTCTCCGTATGTCCTCTGCCTGCCGAGATATTCAGTATTTCCGTACCGTTCAGGTCGAATACACGATAATCGAAGCGTTCCGAAGCGGTCAAACCTATCACGATCTCTCCGTCGCCCAATGTCACTTCGAAGTCTTCCGGCAAAGCGTTGTCGAAATAGTCCGATACTTCTGGAAGGTTATCGTATGAAAACATTTCCTTACGGCGGTATTCCTCGGGGGTGTTTACGCTTGCAAGTCTGAGAATATGAGAATTCTCGGCGCAATAAGTGTCTATATCGGCATATATTACGCTTTCGGGTTCCTCGAACGCCGTCGGACGAGGAAGTCCGCCGTATATATAACGCGCGGCAAGAGTGGGGTAACTTCCGCCGGTGACCGACGAGGGCATTTTACCGTCGAGCGCGCCGTACCACGCGCATAAGGTATATCGGGACGTATAGGACATGTTCCATGCGTCGGTATTGCCGCTTTCGTCGCCGTTGGTACCGGTTTTTGCGGCTACGGGATAGCCGAGCGTTCTGAGTTTAGACGCTGTTCCTTCGGACGCGCATTCCGTCAGAATGTCTGTAGTGAGATACGCAGCTGCTGCGGAAAGTACTCTTTCGGAAGGATCGGAGCGAATAAATACCTTTTTTCCGTTTTTATCGATTATTTCTGATACGAATTTAAGATCCCGATGCATTCCTCCGGAGGCAAGCGTCATATAGGCTTCGGCTATCTCCAGCGAGGTCACGCCGTATGTCATGCCGCCCAGTACGGACGCCGCTCCGTCCTTATCGTCGAAGTTGATGCCGAATTTTTTTGCGTAAGACATTGATCTGTCGAGACCGAGATCTGCTACTGTCTTAAGCGCGCATGCGTTGCTCGAGGTCAGTATCGCATTTCTGACCGTAGTCCAACCCAGATAAGAATTTTGATAATTTTGCGGAGAATAACCGTTAAAATCGTATAATTTATCTTCGATAGGGGAGGATGGAGAATATATTCCTGTATCGAAAGCGGGAGCGTACGCCATTATAGGTTTGATCGTCGACGCAGGTTGTCTGCGGAATTCGTGCGGCGCGTAGCTTATGCCGCTGACGTATGCGCATACTCCGCTTGTCGAGTTATCCCCGAGTAAAAACATCTTGTCCGCACCGTCGACCGATATCGATTCGGCGTCATAAGCGCGTTTAAGAAGCTCTTGCGCTTGCGTGTCGCAGTATGTGATTACGGTGTATCCTCCTGTAATAACCTCTTTTACGCTTGATCCCAATATCGTCGCGGCTTCGTAGATGGCTGCGTTTGCATAGGATCCCGAAGCCGTATCGCTCTTCTGTTCAGGCGGAGCGGTATATTCGGCGCGTAATGCGGATTCGTATTCCGACTCGTCGATATAACCCTGTTCGAGCATTAGTTTCAGTACGAGATTCCTTCGTTCTGTAGCATTTTCCACGGAATTAAGCGGGGAGTTTTTCAGAGGATTTTTAACGATTCCGGCGAGCATTGCGGCTTCTGCCACGTTAACTTCTGAAGGTGTTTTGCCGAATAATCTCGCGCACGCCGCTTTTACTCCGTATAGAGAATGTCCGAAGTATATCGTATTGAGATACATCGTCATGATTTCGTCTTTCGAGTAACGCTTTTCTATCTGAATGGCGAGTTTGGCTTCTTTGAGTTTACGCACGAAAGATTTTTCGTTGGACAGAATTGCGTTCTTTGCAAGTTGTTGCGTTATCGTAGACCCGCCTTCTTTAAGGTAACCTGCCTTGATGTTATTTACGGCAGCTCCCGCAATACGTTTATAATCCAAGCCGTGATGTTTATAGAAACGTTTGTCTTCGAGCGCGACGAATGCGTTTACGATATACGGGGAGATTTCTTGATAGGATACCTCGGCTTTGTAGCGCGAATAATACTCGATTTCCTCTCCGCTCGCGGATACGACGCGCAGATTGGCTGTTATCGAATTCAAGTCATTATTTTTCAGATTTGTGACGTTTGTAAGTGTTATGATAGCAAAAATTCCGCCAAGTATTATAAAAATCAGCGTAACTAATAATACAATTGCAGTAATTTTTATTGCTTTTCTTGCTCTCATATTTACTTTAGTATGGCGGCAATCGGTGAAAATATGCTTGCACATTGCGCGCGCGTGATATATACTTATAAAGTATGATTAAGAAATATTTTATTGAGACGTTCGGTTGTCAGATGAACGTACACGAATCCGAGAAGATATCGGGCATGCTCGAATCGCTTGATTTCGCTCCCGCAACTTCGCGCGAAGAGGCAGGGATAATAGTTTTCAATACCTGCTGCATCAGAGACACCGCAGAACAGAAGATCTCGGGTAATATCGGAGAAGTCAAAGCCCTTAAACGTGCGGATAAGTCGCGTATCGTTGCGGTTGTAGGATGTATGACTCAGCAAAAAGGTGCTGCAGAAGCGCTTGCCGCGAAGTTTCCTTTCGTAGATATCATACTCGGCACGTCCAATCTGTACGAATTGCCAGCAAAAATCGTCGAACTTATCGAGCGCAGGGCGCGTCACAGAGGTAAGGTCGTTGCGGTATCTTTCGACGAAAAGCCGCCTATAGACGAGACCGTACCGGTAACGCGTACGTCTTATCCCAACGCGTGGGTAAACATCACTTACGGTTGTAATAATTTTTGCACCTATTGTATCGTTCCTTATGTTCGCGGCAGAGAACGTAGCCGCGAACCCGAAGCTATTCTCGGAGAGATACGTGCGCTTCTGTCAAACGGTTATAAGGAAATCACTCTCCTCGGACAGAACGTCGATTCCTACGGTAATGACCGTGCCGACGGATTCGGATTCGCAAAGCTGCTAAGGGAAATTGCGGCGATCGAGGGCAAATTCCGCTTGAGATTCATGACTTCGCATCCCAAAGATCTCTCGGAAGAAGTAATATCCGTGATCGCGGAAACGCCGAATTTCTGTAAAAACATACATTTGCCCGTACAAGCGGGATCCGACAGGATACTCAAGGCGATGAACCGTAAGTATGACCGCGCGTCGTATCTTAGACTGGTAGACACTATTCGCAGTTACATGCCCGAATGCGGTTTGACTACAGACATAATGGTAGGTTTTCCGGGAGAAACCGAGGAAGATTTTCTCGATACCATGGATCTGACGAAACGCGTCAGATACCATAACGCGTTCACTTTCGTGTATTCGCCTCGCAAGGGTACGGTTGCGGCTTCCATGGCGGATCAGATACCTTACGCGGTAAAAAGAGATCGCATAACCCGTCTTATCGCCTTGCAAAACGCGATTACCGAGGAAATGAGCGGCGAATTCGTAGGGAAAACTTACGAAGTGTTGGCGGAAGACGCCCCCAAGCCCGGTAAATTGTGCGGCAGAACGGATTCCGGAAGGCTTGTCAATTTCAACGGAGATAAATCGCTTGTAGGCGAATTCCTGAATGTAAAGATTACCAAGAATAAAGCCTCCGCGCTTTACGGGGAGATAGAGAATAATGGCTAAATCGCAGAAGAAGAGTGATTCGCTGTCGCCGATGATGACTCATTATAAAGAGATCAAGGCGCAGTATCCGGATACCGTGCTCATGTACCGTCTCGGAGATTTTTACGAAATGTTTTTCGACGACGCGCTTGAGGTCAGTAAAATACTGGATCTGACTCTTACGGGCAGAGATTGCGGACTCGAGGAACGCGCTCCGATGTGCGGCGTTCCGTACCATGCCGTAGACGGATACATTGCGCGTTTGGTGAAATTCGGCAAAAAAGTAGCGATTTGCGAGCAGCTTACCGCGCCCGGCGATCAGAAAGGCATGGTAAAGCGAGACGTGATACGCGTTATTACTCCGGGTACCGTTACGGACGACGACATGCTCGACGCGACCGCTAACAGCTATCTTATGTCCGTTTACAGGAGCAAAAGCGGTGAATTCGGTCTGGCGTGGGCGGATGTTTCTACGGGCGAAGTCAAGATATACGCGCCCGATAAGTCGGTCGAACCGGAAGACATGGTTTTATCCGTGTCGCCGTCGGAAATAATAGCTAACGAGGCGGGCGCTGCGTATCTCAACGCTACCGATTCCGTCGCTCTCGGTAAATTGCCGCGTGCGGAGAGCTATTACGAATACGCTTTCAGTTCCGATAACGCCATCGATACCGTAACTTCCTTTTATAATATTTACAATTGTGCCGCGTTGGGCATCGGATCCGATAATTCGGGAGTCAACGCGTTGGGCGCTTTGCTCAATTACGTTATTTCCACACAAAAGAGGAAGCTCGATCACTTTCTGACTCCGGTAACGGTCAGGCACGGGAGCGGCATGTTCATAGATTATAACACCCGTCGGAATCTCGAACTTACCGAAACCATATTCGACAAAAGTAAGACGGGCAGTCTCCTGTGGGTACTCGACCACACGAGAACGAACATGGGCGCGCGCGCAATACGCCGCGCGGTCATTGAACCGCTTACCGACGCGGAAAGCATAAACAGAAGGCTCGATTCCGTCGAGGAACTTTACCGTGCTCCTGCCATGCGCGAAGCGCTCGGAGAAGCGCTGTCGAAAATACGCGATATAGAGAGATTGTGTAACAAGATAGCGTATAATTCCATAAATCCCAGGGAATGCCAGGCGGTAGGATATTCGTTAAATCAATTACCGTATATAAAAAGAGCGCTTGCAAAAGCAAGATCGAAAGCTCTCAAAGAACTTGTAGCGGAAATAGATCCGTTGGAGGCAGTAACGGACTGTCTCGAAAAAGCGCTCGTCGACACGCCGCCTGTTTCGCTTAAAGACGGAGGTGTGTTCCGCTCCGGTTATAACGAAGAACTCGATGCCTACCGCATGGCGCAGACATCCGCGCGTTCGTGGCTTGCGGAGTACGAAGCCAAGGAACGCGAAGCTACCGGTATCAAACAGCTCAAAGTAGGTTATAACAGAGTTTTCGGCTATTATATCGAAGTCTCCAACTCCAACCTTCCCATGGTTCCTTACCGTTTCGAGCGCAAGCAAACGCTGACGACGGGCGAACGTTACATCACGGACGAACTCAAGAAAATGGAAGAGGTGATACTCGGAGCCGAAGAAAAAGCTCTTAATTTGGAAGAAAAACTTTACGGCGAGATAAAAAGATTGCTTGCCGACGTGATGCATGTTCTACAAAGAAACGCGCGCGCGATAGCCGAAGCCGATCTGTTGTACTCCCTGGCTACGGCTGCGGCAAAAGGCAATTACTGCCGTCCTAAAATCAGACCGCTAGGTACGGATATAATAATCAAGAACGGAAGACATCCCGTCGTCGAGGCGTTGAAAGGCAGGAACGAATTCGTGCCCAACGACGCGGTGATGACCGACGATTCCGGCTTGCTCATCGTGACCGGTCCCAATATGGCGGGTAAATCCACTTATATGCGGCAAGTAGCTCTTATTGTGCTGATGGCGCATATCGGATCTTTCGTTCCTGCCGACGAAGCGACGGTAGGGCTTGTGGACAGGATATTCACACGAGTCGGAGCAAGCGATAACGTCGCTTACGGACAGTCGACTTTTATGGTCGAGATGACCGAAATGGCAAATATCCTAAACAACGCTACCGAAAACAGCCTTCTCATACTCGACGAGATCGGTCGCGGAACTTCGACGTTGGACGGACTTTCGATAGCTTGGGCGATCGTCGAACATATATCGCTTAGGCTTAAAGCAAAGACGTTATTCGCAACGCATTATCACGAACTCAGCGAACTCGAGAACACTTTACCCGCTCTCAAGAACTATCACGTATTGATCAAAGATACGGGCGGAGAGATTACATTCTTATATAAGATCGCTCGCGGCGGTGCCAATAAGAGCTTCGGTATAGAAGTCGCGTCGCTAGCGGGAATCAGTCCCAAGATAATCGAACGCGCCCGCTGTATAATGCGAGCGATCGAGAATTCCTCTGATGGCAGCATACGCGAGAAGGTGACTGCCATGCCGGGCGAAGACGCCGTTATCTCGGGACAAATCGGACTTTTCCCCGAGGACGACAGATATTCCGCACTTGTCGGAGTACTCAACGATACCGATTGCGAATCGATCACGCCCATTCAGGCTCTTACGATCCTGTCAAATCTTAAAGACATGGTGAAAAGCGACGCAAAGAAGCGTAAGAAAAAATAGTATTTCGTTATAAATCCTTATTATATTGAGGACAAAGCTCATGAAGATAAACATACTCGACAGCAGCGTATATAACAGGATCTCAGCGGGTGAAGTCGTGGAGAATCCGGCGTCGGTAGTCAAAGAACTCGTGGAAAATGCGATCGACGCCGGCGCTACTGCAATTTCCGTGCGCATAGAGGACGGCGGCATCAAATACATCGAAGTCACCGATAACGGATGCGGTATAGAACGGGACGAACTTCCTAAAGCCATACTCGCGCATGCTACGAGTAAAATTGAACAGGCGGAAGATCTTAACATTATTTCCACGTTAGGGTTCAGAGGCGAAGCGTTGGCGTCGGTCGCCGCGGTATCGGACTTCGAGATACTTACGCTTGCCGCAGGCGAAGATTGCGGCAGTTTGCTCAAAGCTAAAGACGGCGTCGTAACGGTAAGCGACGCTGCATGCAGCGCCGGCACTTCAGTGAGGGTACGCAATCTTTTCTACAACACTCCCGCGCGTTATAAATTCCTTTCTTCGAAAACGACCGAGGAAAGCTATATATCCAGATATATCTTCCAATTTATATTGTCGAATCCGGATATTGCCATAGATTACCGCGCCGACGGAGAGCCTGTATATACCTCTTCCGGAACAGGTATGGCGAGCGCGGTCGAATCCGTGTTCATGCCGAAAATAGCCGACAATCTGATAGAACTTATACCGTCTCGGAATACTGCGGGCATCGATGTGAGCGGTTATATCAGCGCGCCTTGCGTATTCAAGAACAACAGAACTCAGCAAACCGTGGTCCTGAACGGAAGGATCGTATACGACCAGACCATCTCGGCTACGGTGCAGAACGCTTACGGTGAAAGACTTATGAACCGGTGTTTTCCGATATTCGTGCTGAACATAATAATGCCTTTCGACGAAGTAGACGTCAATGTGCATCCCAATAAAAAGGAAGTTCGTTTCTGCAATCCGCGCAAAGTGTATTCGGCGATATACCATACAGTCAAACAGGCGCTCGAACGCTATGAGGGAGATCTGCGCGAGGAACTGACATCCGGACTTGTTCAGGGAAGTTCAGTGTCATGTTCCGTTGACTCGACCGCTGAAAAACGTAATAAGGTAACTTCCGATAATGAAAAGCAGGCTTGCGCCGTTGAACGCTGCGGAAACATCGAATTTACGGGTGGTAATACGCCCTCGAGACCCGGGATGAGTCTCGGCGAAGCGCTCGAACTTGTGAGAGGCAGCCGCGACAAGTATCCGGATAAGGTTTCTTTTAAAGAGCCATGCGAAGTAAGCGTCGATACTAACGGGGTAAGATACGATTCTGCGATCGTATCAGACGTTGCCTTGAATAAAGTCGCTACCGGCGTAACCTCGCCGTCGCTGTCCGAACAGGAAAGCTTTTTCGGAAAGTCCGTTGACGTCGGCGATGTAAAGACCTACCGAGTCGTAGGACAGCTTTTCGCCACGTACCTCGTGATCGAATGCGGCGATAAAGTTCTTTTTATAGACCAGCATGCAATGCACGAACGTATATTGTTCGACGCTTTCATGCAGGAACTTGCTTCCTCTGAAGTTGCCGTACAGCCTTTGATGATACCTTATATATATGAGGCCGACGCACATACAGTTGCTGTTTTGCTCTCTAACAAAGACCTTATGACCGAGTCAGGATTCGAGATCGAGGCATTCGGTAAAAACTCCGTCAAGATTTCTTCCGTTCCCGCGGCTTTGGGAAACGTCGATCTCGGAGTGATGCTTACGGAAATATCGGAGGCTTTAGTTTCAGGAAAAAATAGCGTTTCCGACAGACTCGGCAGAGACAGACTGGCTACGGCCGCATGTAAAGCCGCCATAAAAGGCGGAGACGCCATGAGCGACGAACAGATCAAGCTCGTCATGGATTATTTTGCCGCAGGCAACATGCCGCTGCAATGCCCGCACGGCAGACCGACGGCAATAGTGTACAGCCGTTACGAATTCGAAAAGCTTTTCAGGAGAAAAGTATGATGATAATCATAGGCGGAGCGACCGCGACCGGTAAAAGCGCGCTTGCTGCAAGGCTTGCGTCGCATATAGGCGGCGAATTGGTTTCCGCAGATTCTATGCAGATATATCGCGGTATGGACATCGGTACCGCGAAGGACACGGAGTCTAATGTGACCTTAAATATGATCGACGTCGTTTCGCCGAATAAACCGTTCACGGTCGTGGATTACCGCGCAATGGCTACGGAAGTCATACGCGATATTTCGTCTCGCGGCAAAGATTCTATAGTCGTGGGCGGCACGGGTTTATATATTGATTCTTTATTATATAATATGGAATACGGCGGAAGCGGAAAATCCGATCCCGAGCTTATGGAGAAGCTGCGCGCGGAATTGAGCGAACGCGGTGCTGAATATATGCACGCTAAGCTTAAAGAACTCGATCCCGTTACGGCAAGCAAAGTGCATTTCAATAATACCGTCAGAGTTCTTCGCGCTTTATATGTGGCTCTCGACACCGGTAAGCCGATCTCCGCGCAGAAAGCCGAACTCGATCCGATAGAACCTTTCAAGCTTTTCGTATTGACCGAAGACCGTGCCGTTCTGCGCGAGCGGATAGCCGTCCGAGTGGACCGAATGCTTGAAGCCGGATTGGAATCGGAGATCAGACGGCTGATCGGAAGCGGCTGCGATTTCACCATGCAGTCCATGCAGGCGATCGGCTATAAGGAATGGGCGGATTATTTGGAAGGTAAATGTACGCTCGGCGAAGTGCGCGAGAAAATTATCGCAAACACGCGTGCGTATGCCAAGCGTCAGGAAACGTGGTTCAATAACCGTTATAAGGCGATTGCAGTGAAAATTTCCGCGGCTGAATTTCGCGCGGATCCCGATAAGGTCCTCGAACTTATCGGCAACACTCCATATATAACGGGAAACACCCGAACGTAAATTAACGATTTCAACGGAAAATCGTAAAAGGGAATAATATTTATGCTATCAGTTCAGGAAATAATCAAAAACGCCGAAAGTGCTTCCGAGTCCTTGTTCAGGCTTATAGACGAAGATATCTCCGTTTATAATCAGAAAAAAGTTCTCGACGCTTTCCGCGAATGTAAGGTGTCGTATCATCATTTCAACCCGACCACCGGATACGCATACGACGATGCAGGCAGAGAAAAGCTTGCGGAAGTATTCGCCAAAGTTTTCGGCGCGGAGAAAGCCATTGTTTCGCCCAATATTGTTTCGGGTACGCACGCGCTCACTATCGCTCTTTTCGGGTTGCTTAAAGCGGGAGATGTTCTCGTAGGCGCTACCGGCGCGCCGTATGACACGTTGCAGGAGGTTATCGAAGGCGAAAATAACGGCTCATTACGCGATTACGGGATAAAATATAAGGAATTTGCGTTAAAAAACGACAAAATCGATATCGAAAGCGTTTCCGCATATCTGCGCGAACATAAACCTGCCGTTGTAATGATAACGCGTTCGCGCGGATACTCCTGGCGCGACGCTCTTAGCGTTGAGGAGATCGGTGAAGCCGTAAATGCGTTCCGCCAAGCTTATGCGGGCGTTACAGTGCTCGTAGACAACTGTTACGGCGAATTTGTGGAGAAAACCGAACCCACCGAAGTCGGTGCAGATGTGATAGCCGGCTCTCTCATTAAAAATCCCGGAGGCGGACTCGCGCCCACGGGCGGATATATTGCAGGCAAAGCCGATCCCGTCATCCGCATAGGCTATAGGCTCACTGCGCCGTCGATAGGCACCGAAGTAGGCTCTTATTATCAGTCGTATATGCCGTTTTTCGAAGGACTTTTCTTCGCGCCTTCTGTGGTGGCTAACGCGTTGAAAGGCGCAATACTTGCTTCTACAGCGCTCGAGTCGCTGGGATACGAAGTCAAGCCGGCGGTAGGAGAGATGCCGAGGGATATAATCTGTTCCGTAAAGTTCAATGCGCGCGAACCGATGATATCGTTCATTCAGGGAATACAATATGCGTCTCCGGTCGAATCCTACGCAACGCCGGAGCCTTGGGCGATGCCGGGATACGACGACGAAGTGATAATGGCGGCAGGTACTTTCGTGCAGGGCGCTTCGATAGAATTATCGTCAGACGCTCCCGTAAGAGAGCCGTATATAGCTTATCTTCAGGGCGGACTAACGTATCAACATTGCAAAATCGCGCTTTCGGAGTGCTTGGGCAGGATCCTTAAGACGCGATAGCGTGCCTTAAGTTCGCAAGTTTCGCAGGTTAACTGAAGGGGAAAACGGCAATTTTTTGCCGTTTTTCGTTTAATACAAGCCAAATTGAGAATAGGGGAATACTTAATGTAAAAATTTTATTCGATCATGTATAATCTTACGCACAATAGTCATAATAATAACATAATCGGTGAAACAAGAAAGATTTACACGAAAATAAGATTTTCGAGTGAATGTGTTTTGCCGGTTATTTTTTTGAGAATAAGCGGCAAAATTTTTTTACGACTGAATATATTTTCCAATCAAAACGGGAAAAGTTTATAATTAAATAAATCTTATTTTTATAAATGCACACGTAAAAAACGAGATATTTATCTATTCGCAAAATACAAAAAATTATTGCATTTTTATTAGCGCAGACGAGAAAATTCGGTGAACGGGGATAACTCTCTACGGTATCATTACATCGGTAACACGTGAAATTAGAAAACATAATTCTTTTGTAAAAAGTCAGTCAGCAAAAAATATAAATCCGCTTCATCGATTTTGTTTATGTCAAATAATGATGATATGATTGAAACGAAAATCTGATACGCGGGTTCCGTGCGGACAAAATGTGCCAAAGGTTTGTGATGACGCTTATCATCGGATGTCGTATTACCGATGCGGGAATAATATAGAAAAAAATAGGAACACTTTATATTGATTGTTTCCGGTTGAAACAAACCTGAATTTATACGTGTTTATAAGCAGAAGTCATGTGCCGAACCGCGATAAAATTTGCTCAGAAAAACGGTAAATTTTTTTCCGCCGAAAGCTCTCATCGCATTCTACGGGCAAAACAATTTTTCGTTTTCAAAGCGTGCAACTGTAAGAATTATAATTCACAAAAATTTTTTTACTCGTGCCGTCGCGCGTCAGAATTGCCGCTCGGATCGATTACGCAAAATTTGTCGATCGGCGATCGGGCCGAGCAGAGCGGATTGCTTTACGGAATTGAGGATAAATATTTTGCGAATAGATTTTTGAAAATTCTCAAAAATTACGAATTTTAAGATTTTACCGAAATTCCAAAGTAAATTTTGAAAATCTTAACTCCCCTACACTCTATTTATTCGCAAAACTGTTGTTTTGCGAATAAATATTTTCTAAATTGTCCCAATTATCGGACACCTTTTCGCCCTCTTTTCTGAGCGTGAAACGTCCGCTCGATTTCGAATTCACGCTCAATTTCTATCCGCTCGGAAGCATTTTTCTCAACGAATTTTTCTCCGGCAAGCGGAATAATTTTCTGACTGGATTCGTCAGATCGCTTTTCTCGGCGCGCTCTCAGACGTCGTAAAGACTCCGCAGGACTTAGCCTTCTGAACTCGTGCGGAATGTACTCGCTTATAATGTGATCGCACAACGCTTTAACCGTTTGAAAGCTTGCGTGGTTCACGGTATCGAAGTCGAACGACATCAGACGATAGCAATGCTGCGACGTTCGCTTAATGATATGAGCTTCCGTCACCATCGGTCCGCGCCCTCTTCCCAACCGGTACAATAAAAAATCCGTTCGGTTCAGGCAGACGTTTAACTGATAGTAATCGGTTATCCCTGTCGATATTAAATTCAATAACAGCCAATCCCAAGTAAACGTCATTCTTTATCCCCCTTGACGTTTTCTTCAATTGTACGAATAAAGTAGCTGTTCTGCGCTCGAAGCTCTTCAGCCGTCGCCATCGTGGATCCGTACTCAGGATAATCGTTCATACCTACGCCTGTACGAAGCGCGCGTTCGCGGAAATAACCGGAATAACAATCGGTAGAAAATCTATCCGAGTAAATCTTTTTCGGCATAAGGTAATAAACATAAGACTTGACTTTGCCGTCCATCGTGCCCTGCTCAACGTCCAAAACCATTCGATTAAAACCATAACGATTGTATCTTCGCAGCTGATAACTTTTGAACGCAGTCCCTATCGCCTTTATCAAATGCATTAAAAATGTATTGTCGCCTCGGTAAAAACGGTACTTCGTGTAAATCGCGTTGTATTTTTTGACTATCCAATCACAAATCATGTCCTCGAGCGTGAAAAACGGGATAGCTATTCTGTTTTCGCCCTTTGAATCTATATCTACAAGCGCGCAGAGTTCGCGCAGATCGGCGCCGAGACTCTGAGCTCGCTGCTCGTCGGCAAAAAATCTGAAGAACGGAAAATAGCTAATCGTCGAGGGATGACGGCACATCTTGATATAATAGTTAAAGAGGTCGTTACGTTGGTTCGTTTCCTCTGCGTTCTTTTTGATCCCCTGCTGCTCAACTTGATTAAGACGTTCTTTCCCAATCTCCGACATAAGAATAATGCCGAATTCAAGACTTCCGGCATGCGGATTATCTTTTTTGATAAGCTTTCCAAGCCGCAGCATATCCTGATCGAGGATCTTCGAATACCGGCTCCACCGCTCTGACTCTTCCGGATCGCGAGAAAAGAAATCCGTATCCCATAAAGGGAAATTCCCTTCAGAGTACATAATATCGTCAGACCGAACGGCGATATTACTTAAACTATAATTTTGACATATGTAAATAAAGTAAGCTTCTGCGTACTGTCGGATAACACTTTGGAGCGGAACAACGCTTAAACGATTGTTATATGTCATGCCGTAAAGATCTATATTATAACCCCAATAAGGCGCGTTAAAATCTATAAATATCAAACGATCGGCATTTCGTTTGATACATTTATATACGGCGCCGTATTCTAAGATCTCATCATAGATCCGGCACTTTCTGACTATATATTTTTCAATTCCCGCAAGATTGAAAATATATCCGTAATTTATGAAGTATTGAAGTTCGAGCTCGAGGTTGATCCACGGAAAATTCGGAAACATTGCGGCACAGTTGTCGAGAATCTCCTTCGACTTGTCCCGGAAGATTATACGCTGCGAGAGCATCATATCTACGGCAAGCGTAGTCTTTCCTTTACCCATTTCGCCGTTGACCATTAAACAAATCGGATTCTCCATTAAGAACCCTTCATCTATATGCTCGAAGCCGCGTAGGCGCTTATCAGCCCTTGCCTTTCTCCAAAGGTCGAAAACAACAATAAATATAACTACCCAAACATACCACGGCAAGCCGTTAAACATAAGGGTAAGATCTAAATACAGTTTATAAAACTGAAACGGCAATTCACCGATTCCGAAGCTTACGCTAAAATATAATACATAAGCAAAGAAGCTTACTACTATCGATAAAATATTGAGATTAATAAGCCATATCGTCAGCCACAAACCTCTATAAATACGATTAACAGACAAAAACTCTTTGAATGATCGGATATAATCTCTGATGGGAATAATAACAGCACCCCGGAACCTCTTATAAAATTTAAGAGGCTTTGTATCTATATTATATTTATTGTTCGTTTTATAGAACCATTGAGAAAGCACAAGCTTTAAACCAAAGGACAAAGCTAAAATCGATTCGATAAAAACGATAACATATAAAAGAACGCCCGAGAGCTTTTTCAAATACGATATAAATACAGCCTTATCCGTAAAAAGCGCCCAATAAGTTTTGAAATCGATTGAAAATTGCTCGAAATTGTTTTCTACAGGAAAAGTAACTCCCGAAGGCTGCGTTACGGTTACTACGTTATTATCCGGAAGCTCAATCGAAAACAAAAAAGCAAAATACCGTACGAACGAAGTTCCGAGATCTTTGAAGCTCTCGGCGAGCCTTTCAAGCGACGTCGTGTATACGAAAATGCCAAGACATATAAACGCAAGCGTTACACCTACACATATGTAATGACGATGATTTATATTTCTGATTTTTCCGAACAGACCGCTCATATCAGACTTCCAACGTAAACGAAGTACCCTACCGTCAAGGCTATCAGCACAAGGACCGTTACAAATAGCGCGCGCTTAAAACTTTTCATATCACATTCCGCAGCCTTTCAGACCTTCGGTGATCGTATAAAGGAACCAAAAGAGGAAGCCTACGCCGGCAAGCGTCAGGATGATCCCGATGGCGCCGAAAATAGTCCCTATCGTTTGCTTCACGGCTAGATAGTTTTCGAATGAGGATCTCCGCTCTTTACGGCGGATCTCTTTAGCCTTTTTCTCGCTTGCGGTTAATTCTTTCTTCTTGCACATATCGATTACTCCTTAATAAACTCTAAACCTCGCATAAGCAGGATACTGTTCGATTTTCCATATCACTTGACCGTTTTTTACGGTATCGAAAACTTCAAGCCCCACCGAACCTTCGACCTCGAAGAACGTGTCACCGTACGAATAAAACTCGGCACGATCGTACTTCGTATAAAGGTTATCGGGATCGAAATAGCTTCTATTCGTTGTAGTCCAATCGTATATGCTGACATTTGACTTAAAGTCTATATAATCGGAACCGACTTCGGCTATTACATAATCGACAAGAGGCGTTAAGCTGTAACCGCCGACAAGGATACTATCTCCGGTGTCTGTATCTATAAGTTTCAGAACAATACCGGATCCGCGGCAAGACAATTTAATATCGGAATACTCCCGATATTCTCTATTATTCTGTAAACAATAATGCACCTGCGACAAATCGATATAATATCTATTGACTTTATCGATTACACCGGTACCGGGATCATAAGGCAAAAATCGTACATATAAAGATTCATAAAAAACATCATTATAAACGATCTCGAGCTTACCGTCATTCCAATCCAATCCGGGATAAGTTCTTTTATACTGCCATTTAGGATATGTTCCCCGATAAGTTAAGTTATCGGATCTTAAATCGAACTCGGCATAAGCAGCTATTCGACTGATCGGCACAGACTTTATCAAAGACTGCGTACCGCTTCCATAAATATCCGGAATAGTGATCTCTTCCCCTTCCGGCGTATTCGCCGCGGCAATCAGATACTCCTCGTTTTTCACGAGCTCAGGGAAAACCGCATAGCTAACGCCTTCCTCATCATCATGGCTATAATCAATATCGGGCTTACGAATCAGAGCAATACTCTCGTTCTGCCCTTCGAAGACAACGTCAACGAACTCCATGCCGTTATCCTTAGTGGCGTTGTACTCCAAAAATGCCTCATCGGTCTTAATAACGAGCGCGATCACGCCGGCGGTCATTATTAATATAACGACAATCAGTAGCACGACAATGATCTTATTGATCTTTTTCGAACGTTCTTTGAAATCGGTAGTCATACGTTATTTCCTCTTTTTACGATAGTCAGGTTCGATTTTAACAATCGTTTTGGATCTTGAACCGAACAATCCGAATATCTTAACGACGATAGCTATAACCCCTATCACAAACACGATACCAACAAGAATACCGAGTATTCTCAATACCTCATCGCCGGCGCCGCCGAAAAAATCTTTTACTTTTTCCATCATCTCTTGCCACCAATCGGAAACCTCTTCGCCCATTGTCGGCGGCTCTGTCGGCCCAACGATACCGCTTATAATATCTATCGGATCGTTGATCACCGGGAATATCCTATAATCGCCGTCATCGTTTTTGAAAGTCAAAGACAAAACGTCAAAGTTCAGGAAAACGTTTTCTTCGGCATAAAAAGCTTGC
>CALVNM010000007.1 GCA_944349735.1 uncultured Clostridia bacterium
TCGAATTGTTCCTGCCGCACAATCAACTTATCGAGATTTCGATAACTTACGGGGAACTCGTGGGCGCCGTGGCCGCGGAGGATTTCGATTCGGCGCAGGCGCTTCTAAACAGGATAAGGCAGACCAGCGAGGAATTCGAGGACATGTACGCTTTGCGCATCGGAAATATTATCTGAAAATCCTTGATTATCGCTTCCGGAGGTGGTATGATATATCCATCAAATAAATGCAGAGTAGGCGTATTGCGTTAAGTGCCGCAGAATGGGATGTCGTTTGCGGACGAAAGGTAAGTTATTACCTGCGGTAATGCGCCGCGTCCGTTGCATAAATAGGTGACTATTTTTCGATGGGTTCTTTGCAGAAGGACTTTTTTTATGGGTTACCGTTTCAAGAGGTACTTTACCGTCAAGCGGATAGCGTATACCGCGCTTTTCGCGGCTTTAGCGGTTATAGCCAACAGCTTCACCGTTTATCTGCCATTTATGGGCGCAAGCAGTAACGCTGTCTCGTTCACATACCTTGTGTGCGCGCTCGCCGGAGCCTTTCTCGGTCCGGTATGCGGCGGACTCGTCGGCGGGATAGGGGATATACTCGGCTGGCTCATCAACAGTTCGGGCGGAGCTTTCAACATCTTCATCACGCTCGGTTCGATACTTTTGGGCGTGATTCCCGGACTTGTGCATAAGATACCTAAATTACCGGCAATAGTCAAGATCTTAATCGCATACGCGATAGTTTTCGTCGTATGCATGTGCGGCGTGAATACTTTCGGGGTATGGTTCTACTACATACGCGGCGCCAAGACGTATTTCGTGTATCTGGCGGGCAGGATAGCCACTCAGTCGATAATCATGGCGATCAACATAGTGCTGACGTGTCTCATGTATTATCCTCTCAGGAAATACGTTTTCAAAAAAGATATTCTGACAGGAACCGGACGCGCCGCCGCTCCTTTAGCGGCGGCCGGAACGCCGCATGACGCCGCCGACGCGGGAGCGCGCGAAAGCGACGGCAAGGCATTTGCGGACAGCGATCCGGATCAAGACTGAGAAAGGCTTTTTTCGGAAGCGTTTTTTTCGCCTATCACGGCGCCGCGGCTTCGAGCGCCGCCTCTTTTGCGTACTCTGCTCATAAAGAGATCGAGGTCAATGAGTCCCGCCACGTAGCATAACGCAAAGTACATCGCGCTACCCGCAACTGCCGCCGCGCCGATAGCGAATACAGCGTCGACGCGCGCCGCGGAATTATAGACCCAGTCTATGATCAATTTGCACGGAAACGCGAATACGGCTATCAGTAAGAATGTTTTCAGGAACCCTAACTTCAATTTGATTTTTTTGTTCAAGAGGTAGACATTGCCGATGACTTCTATGACGAGGCAGGCTGCGTTGGCTACTATCACGGCGTATATCCCTATGTATTTCGGCAGTATGTAGCACGCCGCGATCATGAATATCGTGCCTATCGTGAAGGTGTAGAAACTCTCTTTCTCCATGCCTACGCTGTTCAAGGTGGACGTGACTATCTGGTTGACCGGCATAAGAAGCAATAGAGGCGCGCATGCGGCGAGATACAGTCCGGACTGCGAATCGTCGTAAAGGAATAAAGTTATCTCTTCTCCGAGAGCTAAGTATATCGCAAGGAACGCGCCCGACACTATCAGCGCAAGAGATATTCCGGTATCGATCCTTCGGTTGAGCGAAGCGTAATTCCCGCGCACGTTGTCGGCGCTCATCTCCGGTATCAGCACGATGGCGAGGGAGCCGATGATGGCGTTGGGAGCGAAAAGCAGGGGATTTGCCATGCCTGCTATGCGCCCGACGCTCGCTGTGGCTTCCGATACGCTCATGCCCCCCGCTATAAGTCTTGCCGGCAGTATGAGAGCGAGAGCCGTTCCGACCAAAGAACCGAATACACGCATCACGGTAAGCGGCGCGGAGGGCTTCAGTATCTCGCCTACACTTCCGAATTTCCGGAATTTGCCGCCTTTTCTCAGGAACATCACGAAAACTATGATAGCGACTATTACGTCGCTCACGGTGAACGCGACAGCGATCCCCGTAGCGCCGTTTATGCCGGATACTACTCCCGAAACCAACAGGAGCGTACAGAGAATGCGCAATACCTCTTCTATAAGCTCGGTGACCGAGAACGCCCCGAATTGCTTCGTACCCCAGAACCAGCCTCTGATGATGATGTAGAATGTGGTGCTCAGCAGGGCGGGAAGCATTATCCTGAGGAGCGGCAGCGCGCGTTCGTCGGAAATAAGCACCGTGGCATACGGAGCGAAAAGGTAAAGCGCGCCCACGGATACCGCGGCGGCAGTCATGCCTATGGCAAGAGACGCCGTGAGATAGGTAAGAGACCCGGTCTTGTCGCCGAGGGCGTCGGATTCGGCTATTTTACGTGACAGGACCGTGGTAAGTCCCCCGGAAGTAAGCGAAATGAACAGGAAAAATACCGAAAGACATATTTGGTACAGCCCCAGTATTTCCGCCCCGACGGCTCTGGAGAGATAGATCTTGAAAAGAAACGCGAGAGTTCGCGTGATAACCGACAATACCGTTACGGTCGCTACCGACCTGAATACCGAAGAATACGACATAGGCTTACGGTATTAAGTATATAAAGATCCCGTCCGTTTGAGAACCTTAAGCTCCGTACGGACGGGATCGGAATCGTTGTTTATAGGGAATCGGCGGTTTCCGTTTCTCGGCTTAATAAATACCGAACGCGAGCATGCTTTCGGCAACGCGCTTGAATCCTGCGATATTCGCTCCGATCACGTAGTTCCCGGGGCAATCGTATTCGTTGGCGGCGTCGTCGCAGTGCTTGAATATGCTCTTCATGATACCTTCGAGGGCTTTGTCGACGTCTTCGAAGGTCCAGTACATTCTCTGAGCGGACTGAGCCATTTCGAGAGCGCTCGTCGCAACTCCGCCGGCGTTTGCGGCTTTTGCGGGCCCGAAGAGGACTTTGTTGTCCTGGAGATATTTGACGGCGTCGAGAGTGGTGGGCATGTTCGCTCCTTCGCAAACGCAGATGCAACCGTTATTCACGAGAGCTTTCGCGCTGTCGAGGTTAATTTCGTTCTGAGTGGCGCAGGGGAGTCCGATATCGCATTTTACCGTCCAGATCTTGTCGCAGCCAGCGGTATAAGTGGCGTTGGGATGATCTTTGACGTACTCGGATATTCTCTTGCGTTCGACCTCTTTAAGGCGTTTGACCGCCGCGAGGTCAATGCCGTTTTCGTCGTAAATGTATCCGTTGGAGTCGCTCATCGCCACAACCGTCGCGCCGAGCTTGGTGGCTTTCTCGTTGGCGTAAATAGCGACGTTGCCCGATCCGGAAATGACCACGCGCTTGCCTTCGAAGGACTCTTTACGCGTTTTGAGCATTTCGTTGGCGAAATAAATGAGACCGTATCCGGTGGCTTCCGTTCTGACGAGAGAGCCGCCGTAGGGGACGCCGCGTCCGGTTATCGCGCAGCCGTTGTTGTTGGCGAGTTTTTTATAGCAACCGTAAAGGTATCCGATCTCTCTCGCTCCGACGCCGATGTCGCCTGCGGGTACGTCTGTGTCGGCGCCTATATGACGGTAAAGTTCGTTCATGAACGCCTGGCAGAATCTCATGACTTCGTTGTCGGATTTGCCTTTGGGATCGAAATCGCTGCCGCCTTTCGCGCCGCCGATAGGCATGCCGGTAAGGCTGTTTTTAAGAATTTGTTCCAGTCCGAGGAACTTCATTATCGAATTGTTGACCGAGGGATGGAATCTGAGACCGCCTTTATAAGGTCCGATAGCGCTCGAATATTGCACGCGGTATCCCGTATTTACTTGGACCTTGCCGGCGTCGTCTATCCAAGTGACGCGGAAGTTTATCTGTCTCTCGGGTTCTACGAACCTCTCGAGTATGCCGGCTTTCTCGTATTCGGGATGCCTGTCGAAAACCAGAGACAAAGAATCGATTATCTCGGTCGCCGCCTGCAAAAACTCTTTCTGCGTGGGGAAACGACGGTAAAGTTGATCCAAAACCGATTGAGCGTATGCGTTCATAGTGGTACTCCTTTTGTGATAAAAAATTATTGTTTCCAATACTACAACTTTTCCGCGTTCTCGCGCAAGCGTTTGAATATAAAAATCCGTCGTTTTTTTATACTTTTTCACCCGCGTGAAAGATATCCGCTTCTCCACGCCGAATTTTCAAAAACTTCACTTATTATTCTTGTGTTATTTCGCGCGTTATGGTAATATTGTAAATACTTGCGGGTCAGTGCCCGCCGACAAAATCTTTTATCAATGGTGGTAAAATGAAAAAATCAAGGAAATTCCTGTACACACTTTTAGCGGCGTTGTTGATCTTCTGCGTGGTCATAGCCGTGGCTTGCGAACCGCCCGCCGATCCCGACGAAGGGACCGACGACGAGTCGACCGAGACCGCGACCGATACCGCCGCGATAAACAACGGTACTTTCGCTACCGCTACCGGCGCGAGCAGCGCATACGTCAAGACCAACGTTACCGGTTGGAGCATCGCCACCGACGACGGCTCCTGGAAAAATACCGCCGCCGGTCTCGTCTACGGCGTAGTGGATCTCAACGAATCCGTTTTCAATACCAACAAGAACGCGATCAATACGCAGCTCGTATATCCCGAGATCGCACCCAACACCCCCAAGAAAGAGGGCGGGGAATATGCCGATACCAACGCGCTCGTGATCTCGATGTCGAGCGACGAGAAATACGGTTCGATCTTCTTCTCCGCGAGCAAGTCCGTAACGGTCTCCAAAGGCAAATACTATAAGCTTTCCATAGACGTCTGGACCGATCTCCTCTTCGACGAGACCGATCCCGATATGAGTAAACGCGGCGCGTCGCTCGTGATAGGGGACGACATGTACGTCGAGTATCTGTCGATAAATACCGAACAGAGCTGGCAGACCTACGAGATATACATCGAAGGCAATAATTACGAAGACAGGACTTTCTCGATACAGCTTTGGCTCGGACACGGTCCTTCCACTCTGTATGACGCCGACAACAATACCAAAGACAATCCTTACCTTGCCAAAGGTACGGTAATGTTCGATAACGTAGTACTTACCGAGCTTGCGACGGAAGACGGCGTTTGCTCCGAGTACGACGCCGCTCTCAACGAGAACTTCGAAGCTCTCTGCCCCGAAGCCGCCCGCGAGAGCACCGATATTTCCCGCGCTCTCAACCTCAACGTAAACAGACAGACCGTAGTAAGTCTCGTATATCCCGACGTGAACTTCACGGAATACAGACCTTACGACGCGGGTACCACCAACAGAACTTACATCAAACCTTTCTATACCGCCAAAGTAGGCGATTCTTCCGATTACACCTGGGTGCTCGGTAAAGAAGGACTCGAGGACGACGACGATTTCCCCGTTTATACGAATATAAGCAACAGCTATCAGTCCTATTCCTCCGATCCCAGAGGTATATTCGATATGTCCAAGCTGTACAGCTTCGCAGAGAGCAAAGAGGGCGGTCTGATAGCTACGGATACCTTCCACGAACTCTGTGAATCCTTTATCGCTCCCGAAGTCGGATCTTTCTTCAATCCTACTACAGGCGCTTATAATCTTACGTACGGAGCCAATCCTCTCGACAGTAAAGCGCTCCTCATCTATCATCTCGACCATGCCATAAGCGGAGCGGGATACGTATCCGATTATAATCTCCTCATCGAGAGTAACAAGTACTACGAAGTTTCCGTATGGGTCTATATCTGGGTACCCGAGATCGAAGCCCCCACCGCGCCCGAAGAGGTGACTGAGCCTGTCGAACCCAAACGCGAGGATTACGATTCCGACGAGGCTTACGACGAAGCCCTCAAGACCTATGAGGAAGACCTCAAGAAATACGAGGACTATGTCGAGGATCTGGAAGTTTACGAAGCGGATCTTTCCGATTACAACGCTTATCTCCAGTACTACAACAAGAGCAAAGAAGTAAAAGCCACGTTCCGTCTTTCGGGAGCGACCACCGATACAGAACTTCAACAACAGAGCGACGGCAATTGGGGAGAATGGCAGAAACTCACCATCAAGGTCAAAGGTAACGAACTTGCAGACAGACAGCTTCAGCTCGAGTTCTGGTACGGCGAAGGAGAGTGGGGTACCGACGGACTCTATCCCGGCGGATGCTTCTTCGACAGCCTTACGATAAAAGAGTACTCCGAAGTCGATGACGAATCCGAATATCAGCCGTTGTCCGTTCTCGAAGAGACCGATTATGACGGATTCGGACTTACGCCCGACGCCGTTTCTCCCGAATATACCGCTATCCCCGCCTCCAAAGAGGGCGAAGGCTGGCGTTATGCTATGGTCGACGACAGGACCGCATCCGAACTCGTTTCGGTAGGCATCATCGGCGGTGAATACGCTTTCGAGACCGGCACCGCTTTCACCGATCCCGCGCTCCTCGGACTGACCGCTCCCGGTACTTTCGCCGTAAGCACCACCAAGTTCGACGTAGTAGCGCTCACCCATAACGATTACACCGCTACCACGCTTACGTTCATGCCGCAAAGCGGATTCATGTCGGTAAAACCTAATAAGTTCTACAGACTTTCGATGTGGGTCAATACCGCGAATCTCGCCAGCGGATCCACCTTCAAAGTATCCGCTTACGACAAGGAGACCGAAGCCGTCGTCAACTCTTCCGCCGCGGTCAGCAGCATCGCGGTAAGCGAATGGACCGAAGTTTCCCTCCTCATTAAAGGAAGCTCCACTTCCGTAAAAGATCTGTATCTCTACTTCGAGTTCGGCTCGGGCAACATCTATACTCCCGCAAGCCACACTAAAGGCACAGTGTATATCACCGCATGCACTTTCACCGAAGTCGATTATTCCGAGTACAATACCGCTTCGAGCGGCACATACGTGAAGAAGGTGTCGCTTACCGAGACTTCGACCGGTTCCGGTTCTCTCACCAACGGCGATTTCTCCTCGATAGCGGACAGCAATTATTCCGATAAAGACGAAGCCGAAGAGATATTCGACGACGAAGGCAATATCGTCGGAGTTTCCAATCCTTCGAGCTGGACAAGCACCTCCGCCGCCAATGCGCTCGGCGCGGTTACCGTGACGGTATCCGGCACCACACTTACCTGGAAGCAGGTCAATCCCGAGGTCACCGCATATTACGTGTATATGAACGGCTTCAGGAACGAGGACGGCACCCGCGAAGACGGCGTTCTCGTGGGCAAAGTACTCGCTTCCGAAGGCTTGGCGGAAGGCGACGACGAAGTCAAGGAATATACCTTCACCGCGACCGCCAACCGTTCTTATTATGTACGCGCGGTAGCGGAAATCGACGGCAAGATATACACTTCCGCAGCGAGCACCACGAAGACCGTTTCGGGCGTGACCGGAACCGAGACGTATACCAGGGATACCGCTCACGAAGCTGAAGCGGAAGCCATATTCGATTCCGCGGAAGCCGGTATCATCAATTACGAAAAATATACCGGACTTACCGAAGAAGAACGCAATTCCTTCTATTTCGGAACCGGCGAGTCCATGGCGTACCGTTCGACTTCTTCCAAAAATCTGCTCATGATCTCGAGCGCGTTCGAAACTTATTTCGGATATAAGAGCGCGTCGTCCACGCTGAGCGCGAATTCTTATTACCGTCTGAGCGTATGGGTCAAGACCGACGGCGGCAAAGCGAGCGTGACTCTCGCCAACAACTCCAACGCTCTTACGATCAACAGGACTTACGACGATTACAATGCGGCGGAAGATGGCGATTACGTCGGATACGTCAATATCGACACCGCGGGCAAATGGGTAAGATACGACTTCTATATAGCCACGAACATGTCGTCCGCGACTCTTAACCTCGAACTTTATCTCGGTAACAAATACGGCGTTACCGACAAAGCTCTCGGTACGGGTGAGGACGCTACCAAAGTGTCTTACGGCTTAAGCTCCGGCACCGTTTATTTCGACGACGTGATGCTCGTCAAGCTCGACGACAAAGCGGCTTACGACAAACTCGTTTACGGTATAGAGAATTCCGATACCGTCACTCCCGAGGAGATAGCGACCATACTTAAAGACAAGTACGGCATCGATACCCCCGCGGAAGACGTCAGCGGTCTCACCGTAGCCGACATACAGAAGGCGAGAGAGAATGAGGCGAAGGCTTTGAATTCCGCTTCCGAAGTCTCTTCCTTCTATACCAATAACTATATCTTCAAAGTCGTCGAGTATTATACCGATTCCTTCGATAACTACGAGGACGAGACCGAGGACGGAAGCTATCTCGGATATACTCCCGCGTCCTATACTCACCATAACGCCAGCAGCGCCGAATCCGGCACCGACGACGAACCCAATATCGTATACGGCGTTTACGACAAGACCAAGATAGACGACGCTTTCGTCAGCTATCTCTGCTCCGAAGGCTATGCTCTCGCGTCTTTCGGCGAGGAGGCGGTGAAGAGCTTCCTGACCGAGAACCTCGGAGCCGTAGGCAACAATATGTATCTCCTTCTCGCCAACGTGCAGGAGGCCGCAGGACAATACTATCAGTCCTCGAGCTTCTCGATGAGCGCAACTTCTTACTATAAGATAACCTTCAAAGCGAAGCTCCTCGCCGAGGCCGGCACCAAAGCGGAATTCCGTCTCGTATACGACAATACCAACGGATATTGGGAGACCCTTTATATCGAACCGGGTACCTCGATGCTCGAGTATACGTTCTACTATTACAACGAGTCCGCGTCTTCGCACAGCATATATCTCAACTATACGCTCGGCAGTAACGACGCCCAGGGAGACGCCGACAGAGTACAGAACTTCGTAGCCGGCATGCTCGCCGTCGACGACGTTACCATTACGAAGCTTGCCGATTCCTCCGAGTACGACGCTGCCGTATCCGCGATCGAGAACGGCTCCGCGGTAAGGACGGGTACCTATAAGACCGAAGCCGCTCCCGAGGACGACAAAGACGAGGGCGACGGCAACGAAGGCGGCGAAGACAAAGGCGAAGGCGAGAAAGAGATCAATCCGCAGGTATGGCTCATCGTTTCGTCGGTAGTCATAGGCGTTATCCTTATAGCCGTCATCGTGATACTCTCCTACAGAAAGCTCAAAGACAAGGTCGCCAAGAAACTCAGAAAGACCAAGGTAGAGAGCAAGGTGCCTGTCGACATAGAGAGCAAGCAGATACGCGAAGCGCGTAAGGGTAAAGAACGCAAGAAGGATATTTCATCCGACGAGTACGACGATTAAAATCGACGCGACTCAAGCGACTTTCAAAAAAACGGATAGGCGTTCCCGTCGAGGGAACGCCTTTTTTACGATTACCGATCGTAAATTTTTTTGCGCGCGCGAGAATTTGGGTATTTACATTGTCGCGCGTAACCCTTATAATAGTTATGTATGAAACTCACTTTTAAGCACGGTATTCATCCCAAGGAGAGGAAAGAGCTTGCCGCGGACAGTCCTATCGAGGTAATGCCTGCGGGCGCGAAGGTTTACATTCCCCTTATACAGCATATCGGCGCGCCTGCCGAGGCGTGCGTCGCCGCAGGAGATCGCGTAAAAGCGGGTACGATTGTAGGCAAAGCCGCGTCGTACGTTTCCGCCAACGTATTCAGCTCCGTGTCGGGTACGGTCTCGGGTATAGTGCGCCGTACAAACGCCGCGGGGAGAAAAATACCTCACGTGGTCATCGATAACGACGGAGAATACGAGGAAGAGACTTTACCGCCCCTCGTCGATCCTACGAAAGAGGAGATAATCGCCCGTTGCAAGGAGGCGGGCATTGTCGGTATGGGCGGAGCCACTTTTCCCACGCACGTGAAGCTCGAGAGCAAGACTCCGATCAAAGCGCTCATAATCAACGGTTCGGAGTGCGAGCCTTATATCACTACCGATTACCGCCTGATGCTCGAGCGACCCGAGAACGTGGTATCCGGCATCATACTACTTGCCAAAGCGCTGGGCGTAGATACCGTTCTCGTAGGTATAGAAGGCAACAAAAAAGACGCGATAGACCGCATGATATATGCTTCCGACGGTATCGAAGGCATACTAATACACGAACTTAAAACGAAATATCCGCAGGGCGGCGAAAAGCAGCTCATCTACGCGCTGACTAAAGAAAAAGTGCCTAACGGCGGACTTCCGTCCGACGTGGGATACATAGTTCTCAATATTTCTACGGCTTATGCCGTATATGAGGCGTGCGTGCTCGGCAGACCGTGTTACGCGCGTTTTATGACCGTTTCCGGCGAGGCGATCGCTCGTCCCGCCAATCTGTATGTAAGGACGGGCGTGCCGTTCTCGGAAGTGGTCGATCGTCTCGGAGTAAAAGAAGAATACGTAAAAGCCGTGTCGGGCGGACCCATGATGGGCATTTCTTTGTCCGATCTCACGCCGTCGGTCAGCAAGGGAAGCAGCGCGCTTCTTCTGCTCACGGAACGCGAAATACGCGCCGTACGACCGACTACATGTATCAACTGCGCCCGTTGCGCATCGGTATGTCCCATGAATCTCATGCCCATGATGACGGACGCCCTTATCCTGCAGGATAAGATCAAAGAAGCCAAAGAGTATTATCCGATGAGTTGTATCGAATGCGGTTGCTGCGCTTATGTTTGCCCCGCAAAAAGGCCTCTCGTGCAGTCTCAGAGACTGGCGAAAAAACTCATCAGAGAACTCAAAATCTGAGCGGGAGGGGATATGCAAGAAAATAGTACCCGTAAACTGCTCGTATCCTCGTCGCCGCACGTCGGAAGCGGACTGACCACCGAAAAGATAATGCTTCACGTCATAATCGCGCTGAGCTTCACGCTCGTCGCCGGCGTGGTCATATTCGGCGTGTACAGTCTTCTCACGGTGGCGTTGTGCGTTGCGAGCTGCGTATGCGGCGAAACGCTGTTCAACCTTATACGCAAGAGACCCAATACGGTCAAAGATCTTTCCGCGGTAGTGACCGGCATGATACTCGGACTCAATCTTCCGCCTACGGTACCTTTCTATGTACCGATAGTGGGGGGATTCGTCGCCATAATGCTCGTCAAGATGCTTTTCGGCGGTCTCGGCAGGAATTTCGCCAACCCCGCGGCAACGGCGCGCGTTTTCCTCTTGCTTTCCTGGGGAACGCAGATGATGGAGTATATACGTCCCATAGATTACGCGTCGGGCGCGCTGACGGTCAAAGACTTCTTTGTGGGATTCGTCGACAACGCGGCATACGTGACGAGCGCAACTCCGCTCGCCGAGGTGAAAAGCGCGGCGGGGACGGGCGCAGTCGACGTCGATCTCCTCGACATGTTTCTCGGCAACATACCCGGCACGATCGGCGAAGTATGCGCGATAGCCATAATCGCCGCGGCTATATACCTTATCGCATTCAAGATAATAGATTGGAAGATACCGCTAACATATTTTGCGGGCATCGCTCTTTTCAGCCTCATATTCTATAAAAACGGTTGGAATTTCATACTGCCCAACCTTCTCGGCGGCGGAGTGCTGTTCGCGGGCGTATTCATGCTTACCGATTACGCGACTTCGCCGAATACGCGCGTGGGTACAATAATATTTGCTGTCGGCGCGGCGCTCCTTACGATACTCATACGCCGTTACGGAGGTATGAACGAAGGCGCAAGTTTTGCGATACTTCTGATGAACCTGCTCGTTCCGCTCATCGACAAGGCGTGCAAACCGCATCCCTTCGGCTATCGTAAACCGCCAAAAGCCAAAAAAGGCGGTAAGGAGGCGGCTGTATGAGGAAATTGAACGTTTCCAAAGAAAGCGTGCGTATAGTCGTCTGTCTCGGCGTGATCGCGCTCGTGGCGTCTCTGCTGCTTGCCGTAGTAAATATTTTCACGCAGGTGGACGAGGCGGCGGAACTCAGGAAAGCGATAGGGGATGTTTACGCAGAAGCGGAGATAGAGAGGGAAATAGATCTCAAGGATTACGACGACACGGACGGTACCGAGGTCCTCAACGCATTCGTCGCTACCGACGGAGCGTATATCATACTCACGCACGTGGCTAAAGCCGACAAAGTGGGATATAACGCCGAAGGCGTCAGCATGCTCGTGGTGATCAAGGACGGCGCAATAATCAAATTGTCCGGATACAGCCATTCCGAGACCCCGGGCTTGGGCGCGAACGCTTTCAAGGACAAGCACCTCAACCAATACGTGGGACTTACCGTTGACCGCTTCGACGTGTCTGACGGCGCCCAGATAATCGCTCCGGAATCGGGATACTTCACTCCCGTAAAGGTGACCAGCGCGACGTATACCACAAACGCGGTATTCCTCGCGGTGAAAGCTTCGGTGCGCGCATACGTAATACTCACGGGAGGTATGTGATATGGTTAAAGACAGAACGCGTAATCTCCGTGAAACGTTCGAGCCGCTCACTTCGGGCGTATTCAAGAATAACGCCACGTTCAGGCTCGTACTCGGCACTTGTCCCACGCTCGCGGTCACTACGAGCGCGATCAACGGTCTTTCGATGGGGCTTGCCACGACCTTTGTTCTGGTGTGTTCCAACGCCATAGTTTCCATGTTGCGCAACTTCATACCGCGTAAGGTGAGGATCCCCGCATACATACTTGTAATAGCGACTTTCTCCACGCTCGTGCAGATGATAATGCGCAAGTGGCTTCCCGATCTGTACGACTCCCTCGGATTGTTCCTGTCGCTCGTGGTCGTCAACTGTATACTGCTTGCGCGAGCCGAGAGTTTCGCTTCGCTCAATCCGGTGATCCCGTCGGTCATGGACGGTATAGGTATAGGACTCGGATTCGCGTTCTCGCTCACGCTTCTCGGCATGATAAGAGAATTCCTCGGGGCGGGCGCGCTTTTCGGATACGAATTCACTGCGCTCGTGGAAGCGGGACTGCCTATGACGATATTCGTGCTTCCCGCCGGCGGCTTCCTCGTGTACGGGTTCATGATGGTCATCTATAACGCCGTAGTAAAGGCTGTCGAAAACGCTATCGCCAAGCGCGCCGAAAGCAGGAATAACGATAACCCCGATGTGCCTAAAGATAAGAACGGCGACCCGATACCGCTTATTCTGGAGCCTGAAACCGGAGAAGACGCCATCGAAGCTTTGAAGAGAGAAGGAGGTGACGCGTAATGCCGTACGTATTGCTGATAGTCATTAACGCGGTCTTCGTGAACAACTTCGTGTTATCGCGTTTCCTCGGTATTTGTCCCTTCCTCGGCGTTAGCAAAAAGACAGATACCGCTCTCGGTATGGGACTTGCGGTAATATTCGTAATGGGAGTGGCGAGCGTGATAACGTACGCGATAGATCTCGTGCTCGTTGCGGCGGGTATCGAATATCTGCGCACCATAGTATTCATCCTCGTCATAGCCGCGCTCATTCAGCTTGTCGAGATATTCGTGAAAAGGTTTTCTCCGTCGCTCTACAGCGCGCTCGGCGTGTATCTCCCGCTCATCACCACGAACTGCGCGGTATTGGGCGTGGCTATAATGAACGTGACGGAACTTGCCACGACCAATATTCTCTATTCTTTCGTGAACGGAGTGGCTTCGGGCGTGGGCTTCACGATAGCGATACTTATTCTCGCAGGTATCCGCGAGAAGATGGAGACTGCCGACATTCCGGAAAGCTTCAAAGGCTTCCCCATAACGCTTGCGGCGGCCGCAGTCATCGCCATGGGCTTCGCGGCGTTCTCGGGTCTGAGTTTCGGTTAAGGAGGAGCGTATGTCGGTTACTTTACAGATATTGATACCCGTTATACTTCTTACCGGTCTCGCCGTGGTATTCGCGATGCTGATAGCGTTCTGTTCCAAGAAATTTGCCGTAGTCACCGACGAAAGGGTGGACAAGGTGGCATCGCTTCTCTCGGGCGCGAATTGCGGAGGCTGCGGCTACGCAGGGTGCGACGCGTTCGCGGCGGCGCTCGTCAAAGGCGAAGCGCAACTCGGTATGTGCAGTGCGACATCAAAAGCCAATAAAGCGCTCATCGCGGAAGTGCTCGGCGGAGGCGACGCCGGCGAAGACACTATCGTAGTATGCGCGTGCAGCGGAGGAGAGCTTTGTTCGGACAAATACGATTATCAGGGCTACGGCGACTGCGCGTCCGTGGAACTTCTCGCAGGAGGCAGGAAATCTTGTCCCGTAGGGTGCATAGGAATGTCCAAATGCGTATCCGAATGTCCCGCGCATGCCATAGACATCGTAGGCGGCGTAGCCGTGGTCGATCAGGGTAAATGCGTATCATGCGGCAGATGTATCATGTACTGTCCCAAGAAATTGCTCAAGCGCATACCCGCTTCCGCCAAATATTACATCGCTTGCAGTAACTGCGACAAGGGCAAGGATGTTCGCGTGAACTGCGCGCACGGCTGTATAGGATGCGGACTATGTGCCAGGAACTGTCCCGAAGGTGCGATAACGCTTAAGGACAACCTGCCTTCGATAGACTATTCAAAATGCGTTTCGTGCGGTATATGCGCGCTGAAATGCCCTTCTAAATGCATACTCACGGTCAAGAATAAATAAATTTCGTTTACACGCTGAAGGCGTCCCGCGAAGGGACGTCTTTTTATTACGGCTGTAACTGCCGCCGCGATTCACACCAGTGCGTCTAAATTGAGAACTGCCGCGAATACGTACCACGCCAGTACGGGGATCATGGGTATCCAAAGATATCGGGAATTTCGTACGTAAAAATCGGTTATGACCGACAGAAGCGCTATTTCGATAAGAAGGACGGAGAATGCAAACAGCGGTAATCCTAGCCTGAAGAAGGCTGCGCACCACAATATGTTGAGCGCGCCCACTACTGCCCACAGAGGCAATACACCGCGGTATTTTCTGTTAGCCACGGTAGGGGTCAGCATCGTCACGAACAGAGCATATACTATTATCCATACCCATTGGAACACTTTGTCGGGAGGTAACAGACCGATCTTAGGCGCTAACGATTGCCACAGAGTTCCAGTAGTGTCCACGAGCATCCCGGATGCGTACGCGATAACGAACACAAAGCCCATTGCGGCGGTGAAAGAGATGAGTTTTACGTACGTTTTCATATTCCGAATATATGCGGAGAAACTATTGTATAGTATTACCGCGCGCTTTAATGTTCACTTAATTTACATTGACTGTCACGCGCGCGTGTGCTACAATACACTTATGAAACGGAAAACAGCGGCGATAGTTTTGATACTTGCATTGCTTACGCTCGTAGCGGCGGGTTGCGTCGATAAAAACGCATCCGACGTAAAAACCGTTCCCGATATTTTCACGAATTACACTTCAACCGCCGCATACAACACGATAACCGAAAAGTTGCGCTTGGGCGACGGCGTCAAGGTGTCGAGTTATGACGGAGCGAACGACGTTTTCGTCACGGAAAACTCCATAGAAGTATCGTCTGTCACTTTCAAGAGATACGGGTTTTGCTCTTCGAGCGAAGTATACGTGGATCCTAGGTATTATTCCGTCCTCGACATAAGGGGAGATCATGCGATAGTGGTCGCGGCTACGCTCGAGAACGGAGAAGAGATCAATTACGTGGGGCTTGTCCGCTTCCGCGGCAAATACGGATTCTACGAATTCGGTTTTACCTATCCGTACGCTCCGCTTATAACCCAGCTCACTTTCCTCAGCGACAGGTATCTCATTATGCTCGGAGACAAGAGCGTGACGGATTTCGGTAGCGGCTACAGTTACGCCACTATATACGATTACGTCAGCGCCAACGGTCTTATGGAGACGGCGAGAGTTAAAAACGTCGACAACAGCACCCGTTTCGTCTGTGAGGACGGGTATCTCGCCGCGGTACACGCCGACCGCGTGGATTTTTATAATCTCAACGAGATCGACGCGGAAGGCTACCTCGTCAAAAAGTATACGGTTTCCTTCTTCACCGAAAATATTTACGATTCGTCCGAATGCAATACCGAAGTGTATTATCTCGGCGGCGGCTGGTTCATCGCAAGCAGTACCTATACTTCCTCCGAAGCCTTCGATACTTACGAATTCACGCGCACCGACGAGGAAAACAACGTTTATTACGTCGCCATGAAGAGCAAGCGCATCTCCATGACGTCAGGTAAGGAATTCGATTCCGAACGCGTAGTGATGGTCTCCAATAAATACACGTCGCAGAACGTAAGAGGTTTGTGCGACGCTATCAATACGGAGGATACCGCCAACGTTCAGAACTGGAAGTCGCCGTACGTGCTGCCCGTACTTCCCACGAGCGAGATAGTCAATGCCGGTTATTCTATAGTGTATTATTACTATTATTATTACAATTCCGAGAATGTGAGAAGCTGGGCGACGTCCTTCCAGATCTACGACACGTCAGGCAACGCCACCGTGGCTACCAACCTCGTATTGCCGCCCGTTTTCGTAGACGGATACGGGCTCCAGAATGCCGATCCCAATTTCTCGCTCGCGTTGAGCGAGGTCGGTTATCATAAATACTCCGACGGCGTAAGAGTGTCTCTGCTCGATATGAACGATTCGACAGGATATTTCAATGCTTTCGTACACAACGGCATCATCATCGCTTATAAAGAGAGCATCACTACGAGCGAGATAGTTATGACGGTGGGCGCGGTCAGAGCTTCCGACGGTAAAATAGTACTGCCTTTCGATTACGACGCGGTGTCGCCGTTCTTCGGTAATTACGCGACTGCGTCGATAACGGTCACGCAGGCGGCGGACGGCTCGATAGAAGAACAGGCTTTCTATCGCGTCGGACTTGACGGAAGCGTGACTTCCATTCCCGATTGCTACCGTATGTGCAACGGAGTGTACGTGACGCGCAATTCACAGGGTAAATTCGGACTGTGCGCCAATGACGGCGCGGTACTCCTCGGCAATAAATGCGAAGAGGTCTCCACCGTGGATTATTGTTTCAAAGACGGCAAAACCTTCTATACCGTGGTCGCTACCGTCGAGAACGGGTGCGGAGTGATATATGAACTCGGTTGATAAGGTCGTTAACAAAAGCTACGATACCGTGGTAGGCGGCGTCGAACTTCTCGACGAAGCCGCGGAATGCATACGTCGCGGCGAACTTGTGGCATTTCCCACGGAAACGGTTTACGGTCTCGGCGCTGACGCTTTCAACGAAGAAGCGGTGAGAAGCATTTTCGTTGCAAAAGGCAGACCGCAGGATAATCCTTTTATCGTTCACGTAGCTTCGCCGAAGGGGGCGGAAGTCGCCGTTTCTCATATTCCCGACGCGGCTTACAGGCTGTGGGAAAAGTTCTCTCCCGGACCTCTGACCATAGTGCTCCCGAAAAGCGAAAGAATGCCGCTTATTACGACCGGAGGACTCAATACTGTCGGAATAAGGATCCCGAACAATACGATTGCGCTCGAGCTGATACGACGTTCCGATTGCGCGATAGCCGCACCGAGCGCCAACACGAGCGGCAGGATAAGTCCCACGCGCGCCATGGACGTATACGAAGACATGCGCGGCAAGATACCGCTTATAATAGACGGCGGACCGTCTACGGTCGGTATAGAAAGCACGGTTATAGACCTTACCCGAGAGGTTCCCACGGTGTTGCGCCCCGGCGCGATTACCGCGGAGATGCTTGCCGAGGTATTGGGAGAGGTCGTTAATCATAAAGGCAAAGTGGTGGTGGCGGCGGCGCCCGGTATGAAATACAAGCATTACGCGCCCGTCGTTCCCTGCATAGGAGCGCGCACTCCGGAAGCGGCTAGGAAGATAGCTTCGCGTTTTCCTTCGGCGGTAATCATGGGCGAAAGCTCTTTCGTAAAAGACATCGAAGGCGTCACGACGGTGAATCTGGGCGCGACTCCCGAGGAGTGTATGCGCAACGTCTTTTCGGAGATGCGGGACGCGGAGAAGGTATATTCCTGTATTGTCGTCGAAGACTTCTCGGAAAAGCCCGATTTCTACGCTCTCAATAACAGTCTTTCCAAGTCGACAGGCGGGAAAACCGAAGAATAAACCTGCTTAAGCGTAAAATTTCTCCTCGAACGCGCGCGATTGCGCGTTTTATTATTAAGTGTTGAATTTTTAGTCAAACGGTATTATAATAATTTATATATGCCGTTATCACGACGGCTTGCTTCGCGCGTCGAGCGTTACGCGAAAGGAGGTCTTATGAAAATCGCCATAGGTTGCGATCACGGCGGTATCGTTCTCAAGGAAGCCGTTATCAAAGCGGTAGCCGAACTCGGATTCGATTACGAAGATCTCGGCACCTACGACACTGCTTCGGTGGATTATCCCGATTATGCGGAGAAAGTCGCGGACGCCGTCGCGTCCGGTAAAGCCGACAAAGGCGTGCTTCTGTGCGGCACCGGGATAGGGATCTCCATAGCCGCGAACAAAATCGACGGTATCCGTTGCGCGCACGTGACGGACGCGTTCTCCGCGCAGATGGCGGCGGAACACAATAACGCCAATATTCTCGCCATGGGCGGCAGGATAACTTCGCCCGAGGACGCGTATGAATTTACCAAGATATTCCTTACTACGCCTTTTGCGGGCGGAAGACACGCTACGCGCGTCGATAAAATCATGAAACTGGAGAAACGCAATGGATAATATCAAAGAGATCGTCGACGGGATAGCGGAAGCGGAACGCGAGGCGCAGGATCTCATGCAGGCGGCGCTTAACGACGCCAAAACCGCAAATCTCGACGCGGAAGCGGAAGCGCAGCGGTTGGTAGCCGAAGCGAAAGTCAAAGTAAAGGAAGAGCGGCGCGCGGTAGCGGCGGAAGCCGAGCGTGACGCGGACGTCGCTTACGAGAAGACAATAGGCGAGGGCTTGAGACAGGCGGAAGCGATCGAAGCGCACGCGGATACATCCGCCGCCGAAAAAGCCATTATAGAGGCGTTTACAGCAAAGTATGTCGGTCGTTAGAATGCAAAAAATGAGCCTCGTGGCGCATGAGAGCGACCGCAGCAGGCTCCTTAAATTGTTCGTTAAGAGCGGAGCGGTCGAGGTCACGCGCACCGAGGTGATAGAGAATACCGCTTACGTTCAGGAGACTGAGCGCAAAGAGGAGTACGAATCCAAGCTCCTCAAGCTTACTTTCGCCATCGGTTTCCTCAAGGAAATGAGTAAAGAATACAGACTCTTCGACAAAGAGAACGCGCCTAAACTCAATTTCAAGAAGGAAAACAGGCTCGTAGAACTGGACGAGTATTACGAGACGGCGAAAGACGAAGTGGAACTTTTTGCGGCAATATCCGACATGGAGAAGATCAATTCCGAGCTTGTCGCCATCAAATCGGAACGCGCTCGCATGGCGGCGCGTATAGATCAGCTTCTCCCTTATACAGACATGCCTCTCAGGTTTTCCGAGATACGCAATACGGAACATACCGTGATGTTCGCGGGTCTCGTTCCGATAGAGAAAGCGGAAGCGCTGCGCGCCGATTGCGCGCCTTATGCCGAAACTGCGGTATTCGGCGCGGCTAAGCAGAGCGCGTTCGTGGCTGTCGCCTATAAAGACGACGCTAAAGAACTCGAAACGGCGCTCGCCGCATACGATTTCGTTCCCTGCGCATACGATTACGACGACACAGCTTCGGGGATCATCGCGGAACTTAAAGACCGCGACGCCACTCTCGAGCTTAGGCGCAAAGAGTTCGTGGAGCAGGGCATTTCCTATAAAGACAAACTTACGCCCGTAAAGGTGCTTTACGATTATTACAAGATCGAAGTCGCGAAAGCCGACGTTATGGAACTTTGTCCGAGAACGGGCAAGGCTTTCGTCATGGAAGGCTGGGTGCCCGTAGACAAGGTAGAGCCGCTGACGAAGGACATAAAACGGAAATGCAAACTTACCGAAGTCTTCTTCAGAGATCCCGCCGACGGCGAACAGCCGCCGACCCTTCTTAAATCCGATCCCGTTACCGGAGCTTTCCAAGGAATCACCGAAATGTTCGGCGTTCCCGCTTACAGAGAGCGCGACCCCGGGATTTTCGTCGCTATTTTCTATTTCCTTTTCTTCGGCATAATGATAAGCGACGCGGGCTACGGTCTTATAATGGCGTTGGTCTGCTTCCTTATAGTCAAAATCGTCAAACCCGTCAAAAACAGCGGCAGAATGCTGATAATGTTCGGACTTTGCGGCATTTCCACGGTTATATGGGGCGCACTGTTCGGCGGTTGGTTCAGCATCACGCTTAAAGAAGGTTCCTTCCTCGATAAGCTTTCCTGGTTCAACCCTATGAACGAGCCCCTTAAAATGTTTTTGCTTTCGCTCGCGATGGGCGTCATTCAGATGGCAACGGGCTTCGCCCTCAAAGGTATCGACGAGATTAAATCGAAGCAAATCTGGAGCGGGATATTCAACCAGTTCGGCTGGGTAGTGATATTCATAGGGCTCGCCCTTCTTTTCCCCACGCTTACCGTTTTCCTCGGAGCGATCAACCCCGACCCCGTGCCGGAATGGATAGGGGTGACGGGCGATATAGGTATGTACGTTGCGATAGCGGGCTTCGCTATGATAATTTTAGGCGGCGCCGCAGGTAAGAAAAATCCTCTCAAAATGGTCACCGGCGCCCTCGGTAACGTCTACGGCTCCATTAACGTGGTAAGCGATCTCCTGTCTTATTCGAGGCTTTTCGGGCTGGGACTCACTACGGGCGTCATAGGTTACGTCGTCAATATGCTCGCCGACCTCATAGTCAACACCTTCTTCGGCGGCGGCTGGTACGGCTGGATAGTAGCCGTGCCCGTCCTTATCGTAGGGCATGCCTTCAACCTCTCCATAAACCTGCTCGGCGCTTACGTGCACGATTCGAGATTGCAGTACATCGAGTTCTTCGGCAGATTCTACGAGGGCAAAGGTCACGCCTTCAACCCGCTCGGAGGTAAAACGCAGTACACTTACCTCAACAATTAGCCGCGCGATAATACTACGCGCTTCGCGCGCAATACCATAATAAAAACCGAAAATCAAATACTATTAAAAATAAATAAATACCAATATACGAAACTAACCCTTTCCAAAGGAGGTCAAAATGGAATATTTAGGAACAACACTCGCACTTTTCGGTGCGGCGATAGCGGTGGCTTTGAGCGGTATCGGCTCGTCGATAGGCGTAGGCAAAGCGGGTCAGGCGGCGGCAGGCGTAGTTTCCGAAGACCCCGATAAATTCATGAAATGCCTTATCTTACAGTTGCTTCCCGCGACTCAGGGTATTTACGGCTTCATAGTCGCCTTCCTCGTCCTTATCAAGGTCAACGCTTTCGGAGGTTTCCTCCTCGATAACGGCGCGCTTCTTTCCACCGCCGGCGGTATCGGCATTCTTGCCGCCTGCCTTCCTATCGGTATAGTGGGACTTTTCAGCGCCATTCATCAGGGTAAAGTCGCCGTCAGCTCCATAGGGCTCATCGCCAAACGCCCCGAAGAATCCACCAAAGGTATTCTTATGTGCGCCATGGTCGAAACCTACGCTCTGCTCGGCTTGCTCATATCGATACTTGCGGTATTCATTCCGAATTGGGTGTGATTATTAAGTTCCGTACCGTAGTCACTTACGCGCGAAACGCGCAATCATTATAATCTAAGGATAGTATATGGAAAACAAAATCGCAGCCAGGATCGTGTCCGATGCGGTCAGAATGTCCAATTCCACCCGCGAAGAGGGCAGTCGGAAGGCGCAGGAGATCATAGAACGCGCACGTAACGACGTGAGGATCTTCCGCGAGCAGAATTTACGCGAGACCGAGATACTTCGCCGGGAGATACTCGAGCGCAAAGAGTCCGTGGCGCGGCTCGAAGTCAAGAAGCTCGCGCTTCAGGCTAAACAGCGCGTATTGGACGCCGCGTTCGAGAGAGCCATGGATTCCGTCAGAGCGCTCCCGAAAGATAAATACCTCGCTATAGTCGAAGGTATGCTTTCGAACGCAGAGGACGGCGACGTCGTGAAGATCGCGGAATGCGACGCCAAGCTCATAACGGCGGCTTTCGTCAAGAAAACCGCGGATAAGCTCGGTATAAAACTCACGCTGTCGAAAGAGTATATCGATATACGCGGCGGCGTGGTGCTGAGCAACGGCAGTTACGATAAAAATTTCTCGCTGGAGACCGAATTCGATTCTCTGCGCGAGGAGATCGAACCGGCGATCGCAGCCGAGATATTCGGAGAACGTAAATAATGCAAGAAGGGCTGATATTCGCCAATGCCGCGGTCAAATCGCGGGAAGAAAATCTTTTCTCGGGAGACCGTCTTTCCAGGATGCTGGAGGCGGACGCGCTTCAGGACGCCGTTAAAATTCTCATAGAAGCGGGCTACGGCGGCGGCACGGTGCCGGAAGATCCGATGGACTTCGAGACCATACTTTCCGCAGAAGCCGTCATAACGGATAAATTCGTTATGAGCGTTGCCCCGGAAGGCGCGGGTTTCGAGTGCTTCAGGTTACAGGCGGATTACCACAATATGAAAGCGCTTATGAAAGCGCGCTATACCGGTGCGGGAGCGGAAGGAATGTTGCGCGCGGGCGGGCTTATCGACGTTGACCTTCTGAAGGAAAAGCTCGAACGCGAAAATCCAGACATAAACCCGTACGCCGACGCGGCGGTAGCGGAAATAACCAAAGCCGCGGCGGACGGCAAGCCTTCGCCGAGGAAGATAGACACCGCCTTTGACAGAGCCATGTTCCGCGACATTGCGGCAAGGCTCGACCGAAGATCCGCACCTATGGAACTTAAAGAGTATTTCCGCGTGTATGCCGACGGACTCAATCTCGCGTCGTTCGTCAGAACGCTCGGAATAGGCGGGAATTTTACATTCTTCGAGGACGTGTTCACGGAAGGCGGAGACATATCTTCAGCCGATTTCGAGAAAGCGTTTCAGGAAGGCGTTTCGGCGGTGCCGGGACTCGTGAGAAGAACGCCGCTCGCGCCTTACGCGGACGCGCTCGCCGCAGGAGACGTCAGCGGTTTCGAAGTGGCGCGGGATGATTACCTTCTCGGGATATTCCGTAGAAACAAGTCGGAAATGTTCTCGGTAGCGCCCGTAATGGGATATTATCTCGCCAAGCAGAACGAGATAAGAGTATTGCGTATCGCGCTCGTCTGTATCAAAAACGGCGTCGATAAGCAGGAAATAAGAAAGAAACTGAGGGAACTCTATGCCTAATAACAAGATCGCGGTTATAGGAGACAAGGATTCGGTGCTTGCGTTCCGCGCGCTCGGCGTGGACGTATTCGACGCGCGCACCGACGAGGAGGCGGAAGACCGCCTCAAAAAACTCGCCCGCGAATATTCGGTCATATTCATTACCGAGGACATCGCGGAGAGGATCTCCGATATAGTCGCGCGGTATAAAACAAGACCGTATCCCGCAGTCATACCCGTGCCTTCCGCCAAGGGAAGCACCGGTTACGGCATGCGCGGTCTGTCCAAAGATGTCGAGAAGGCTATCGGCAGCGATATACTTTTCGGCGATAAATAAAGTCAATCCGCTCAAAAGGAGTAAATAATGGGTACGATAATTAAAGTTTCCGGACCGCTCATCGTGGCGGGAGGAATGGCGGACGCGAAAATGTACGACGTCGTGCGCGTCGGCAAACAGCATCTGATAGGAGAGATAATCGAACTGCGCGGCGATAAAGCTTCCGTGCAGGTCTACGAGGAGACGGCGGGTATCGGACCCGGCGACGAAGTGGTGAGCACGGGCTTGCCGCTTTCGGTGGAACTGGGACCGGGGCTTATTGAGGGTATTTACGACGGCATACAACGTCCGCTCGAGAAGCTGAGAGAGATAGGCGGCGACCGTATAGCGCGCGGCGTAGAAGCGCATGCGCTCGACCGGGAGAAGAAGTGGACTTTTACCGCCACCGTCAAAGTAGGCGATTCCGTCAAAGCGGGCGACGAGATAGGCTTCGTTAACGAAAACGTGCTTATTCGCCATAAGATTATGGTGCCTTACGGTGCGGACGGCGTGATCAAGTCCGTTAAAAGCGGCGATTTCACCGTAGAAGAAGTCGTTGCGGAGATCGAGACCGCTTCCGATATCAGAAAAATTACTATGATACAGCGTTGCGCCGTACGTAAGGGCAGACCTTACTGCTCTAAACTCGCCCCCAACGTACCCATGGTGACGGGACAGCGCGTCATAGATACTTTCTTCCCGCTCGCAAAAGGCGGCGTGGCGGCGGTTCCGGGACCTTTCGGCTCGGGTAAAACCGTCGTTCAGCATCAGCTTGCCAAGTGGGCGGACGCCGACATAATAGTTTACGTGGGTTGCGGAGAACGCGGCAACGAGATGACCGACGTTCTGAACGAATTCCCCGAACTCAAGGATCCCGAATCGGGCGAACCGTTGATGAAGAGAACGGTGCTTATCGCAAACACTTCGGACATGCCGGTCGCGGCGCGCGAAGCGAGCATCTATACCGGTATCACTATTGCGGAATATTTCCGCGATATGGGATACAACGTAGCGATAATGGCGGACTCCACGAGCCGCTGGGCGGAAGCTTTACGCGAAATGAGCGGCCGTCTCGAGGAAATGCCCGGCGAAGAAGGTTATCCCGCATATCTTGCGAGCCGACTTGCGGAATTCTACGAAAGGGCGGGTATCGTCAAGGTGCTCGGCAGTAAGGATCTCGTAGGCTCCGTTACCGCTATAGGCGCGGTCAGCCCTCCCGGAGGCGACCTCTCCGAACCCGTAGCTCAGGCTACGCTTCGTATAGTTAAAGTTTTTTGGGGTCTCAGCGCCGCGCTCGCGTACAAGAGGCATTTCCCGGCGATAGACTGGATACAGAGTTATTCGCTCTATTCCGACAGGTTGCACGACTGGTACGAGGACAATGTAGGCTCCGAGTGGAATGCTTTGCGCGCGAGGGCGATGAGTATCCTCCAAGAGGAAGCAAACCTCAACGAAATAGTGAGACTCGTCGGTATGGACGCGCTTTCCGGCAAGGACAAGATCACCATGGATACGGCAAAATCCGTAAGAGAAGACTATCTCCACCAGAACGCATTTCACGAAACGGATACCTATACTTCACTTGATAAGCAGTTCCGCATGTTAAAGTTGATATTGACGGCGGACGATCTGGCGCGCGACGCGCTGGACAAGAACGTCGACGTGGAAGACATACTCGCTCTCGACGTCAAAGAGAAGATAGGCAGAAGCAAATATATCGAAGAAAAGAATCTTTGCGAATTCGACGGCATCGAACAGGAACTCCGTAAGGAATTCGCAGAGCTTATCGGTTAGAGGTGGCACATGCTTAAAGAGTACAAATCCATCAGAGAAATAGTAGGACCTCTTATGCTCGTAGAGGGCGTGGAGGGCGTAAAATACGACGAACTCGTCGAGATATGTCAGGAAGACGGCGATATAAGGCGCGGTAAAGTGCTGGAAGTGAACGGCGACAAAGCGCTCGTTCAGCTGTTCGAAGGCTCTTCGGGTATCAAGATCTCCACCTCCAAAGTCAGATTCCTCGGCAAATCCATCGAGCTTAACTGCTCCGAAGACATGCTCGGCAGGGTATTCGACGGAATGGGAAGACCGATAGACGGCGGCGCGGCGATAATACCGGAGAAGCGTTTCAATATAAACGGCATGCCGATAAATCCCGTCGCGCGCGACTATCCCGACGAATTCATACAGACCGGCATAAGCGCGATAGACGGCTTGAATACCCTCGTCAGAGGACAGAAACTTCCCGTTTTCAGCGCGTCGGGTCTGCCGCACGCACAGCTTGCGGCGCAGATAGCGCGTCAGGCGAAGGTTCTCAATTCGGAGAGTAAGTTCGCCGTTGTATTCGCGGCGGTCGGAATCACCTTCGAGGAAGCGGATTTCTTCATAAGCGATTTCCGCAAGACGGGCGCTATAGACAGGGCTGTGCTGTTCATGAACCTTGCCAACGACCCTGCGATAGAGCGTATAGCCACTCCGCGTATGGCGCTTACCGCGGCTGAATATCTCGCTTTCGAGAAAGACATGCACGTGCTGGTCATCATAACGGATATAACCAACTACGCGGATGCCCTGCGCGAAGTGAGCGCGGCGCGTAAAGAAGTCCCCGGACGACGCGGTTATCCCGGATACCTGTACACCGACCTTGCGTCGATGTACGAGCGCGCGGGACGTATCAGAGGGAAATCGGGTTCTATTACTCAGATACCTATCCTTACGATGCCCGAGGACGACAAGACCCACCCGATACCTGACCTTACGGGTTATATAACGGAAGGGCAGATAATCCTTTCGCGCGAGCTGTACAAGAAGGGTATCAATCCGCCGATAGACGTACTTCCGTCGCTTTCGCGTCTGAAGGACAAAGGTATCGGAACGGGAAAGACAAGAGAAGATCACGCGGACACGATGAACCAGCTTTTCGCGGCGTACGCGAGAGGCAAGGAAGCGAAAGAGCTTTCCGCGATACTCGGCGAAGCTGCGCTTACCTCTATCGATCTCAAATACGCGAGGTTTGCGGAAGAATTCGAGAAGATATACGTTTCTCAGGGATATAACCGCAACCGTGACATAGCGGATACGCTCGACACAGGCTGGGATCTTCTCAAGATACTTCCGAGAAGCGAACTCAAACGTATCAAGGACGCTTATCTCGATAAATACTATAAGGGCTGACGGTAAAGCGTTCGCCCGAACCTATATGAAAACGATATAACTATGGCAAGACTTAACGTAAATCCGACCAGAATGGAGCTTCGCACTCTCAAGAACCGCCTGAAAACGGCGGTCAGAGGGCATAAGCTCCTGAAGGACAAGGCGGACGAGACCGTAAGGCAATTCATGAACTATATCCGACTGAACAAGCAGCTGCGCGAGGAGATAGAAGGGGAAGTCACCGACGCTCTCCGCTCCTTCCTCATGGCGAGCGCCGTAAATTCTCCCGAAACTATCGAGGAAGCGGTAGCCATGCCTGCAAGGAGCGTTCGTCTCAAATCGGACGTTAAGAACATAATGAGCGTTTCCGTGCCGAGCATCGAGATAGAAGAGGGCGACGCTACGGAACTCTACCCGTATTCCTTCGCCTCTGTCTCATCCGAGCTCGACAGCTCCATAGCCAAACTCAGCGAACTGCTTGTCAAACTGGTAAGGCTCGCGGAAGTGGAGAAGACCTGCAACATGCTTGCGGACGAAATAGAGAAGAACCGCAGGAGAGTCAACGCACTCGAATACGTGATGATCCCCGATCACGAGGAGACCATCAAATATATTACGATGAAACTGGACGAGAACGAACGCGCCAACACTATAAGACTTATGAAAGTCAAGTCTATGTTGGCAAAATAAAGCGACGTTTTCATCGAGGACTGAACTATGAAGCGCCTTTTTCTTATACTTCTTTCGATAATGCTTATCGCCGCAATACTCTGTGTTGCGGTTGCTTGTGACGACGGTTCGGGTACTCAGAACACAAATAATGAAACAAATCAAAACGTAAACGACAACAAACCCGACGGCGATGACGGTACGGGCGGCAGTACAGGCGGCGACGTGGTGACGCCTCCCGAAGACGACGGCAACTACGAAGGCGGAAGCGGGGAAATTACCGCTACGAGCGACGGAGTGTTTACCTATGCCCTCCGTTCCGACGGCGAGTCGTACGTGCTCCGCTCGGCTATAGACAAGTCGGCTTCCGAGTACGAAATACCCGCCTTGTTCGACGGTAAACCCGTGAGCGCAATCGCAGACGAAGCGTTCAGAAGGAGCGATTATCTTAGGTATGTATACATCCCCGCTACCGTGACGGATATAGGTACGAGGGCTTTTTCCTTATGCCGCGATCTCGAGACGGTAACTTTCGCCGCGGATTCTGCTCTCGTCAATATCGGCGAACGCGCATTCTACGAATGCGAGAGCCTCGATAAAGTGGATCTGCCTAACGACGTTAAAAGCGTGGGCGCCGGCGCATTCTCGGGTTGTATTTCGCTTATAAATCTCACCGTCCCCGCAAGCTTAGAGCGTATCGGCAAGGACGCTTTCGATTGCGCTTATACCGCCGCAATAGAGGAGAGCGGTATCGTTTATTTCGGCAAAGTCGCTTACAAATACGTCAACATATACGATAAAGAACTGCCCGCTCCCTCTGTGGAGGCAGTCATTGAGGACGGTACCGTAGCGATAGCCGATTCCGCTTTCGAAGGAATGACGGAGCTTATATCGGTAACCGTTCCCGCGAGCGTTACGCATATCGGTACCGACGCTCTCACTTCTACGGGGCTTACTTCGATAACGGTAGATCAGGCGAATACCGTTTATTATTCGGAAAGCAACGCTATTTTTACTTATAACACCGGTACGCTCGTGAAGGGCACCGCTTCGACCGTTATACCGGACGGCGTTACGGAGATAGCCGCCAATGCGTTCAAAGACGTGACGGGGCTTAAAAACGTGACGGTACCGGCAAGCGTAACGAGTATCGGCGCATGTGCGTTCGAGAATTGCTCTTCACTCGAATCGGTCACGTTGAATGAGGCTGTAACCGCGCTTCCGGACGGTATTTTCCGCAACTGCACGGCGCTTAAAGAGATAAAAATCGAAAAGACCGTTAAAGATATAGCAGGGACCGCCTTCAGCGGCTGTACCGCGCTTAAGACGGTATGGATAGACTCTCCCGACGTGATACTAGCTTCCGATATGAGTCTTCAGTCCGGACATCTTCTCGAGCATGCGGATACCGTTTACGTAAGCGACACCGCGTTCGATATAGTTGGCGAGGACGGCAGCGTGACCGAAGATCCGCGCAAAGAGAAGTCAGCCTATCTCGTAGCGTTTTTCGATGAAGGCACATCTTCGGACGGATACACCGTCTGGACGCGCGACCCGGATAAAGCGGCGTAATACGCTGTCTTCGCGTAAAGCCGCGTCGTTATCTTAATAAGTGATTATCGTGCGCCCGCGCAAGCGGGTGCCGAAGCATACAGAGGGATCATGAAACTTAAACCGCTTAAATTGAAACCCGTCGTCAAGGACTACATATGGGGCGGCACCGCGCTAAAAGAGCTTTGGGGCAAGACTTCCGATACCGACACCATCGCGGAATGCTGGGAATTCTCGCTGTTTCCCGGTAGCTCGTCCGAGGTGGACGAAGCTCTTTTCAAAGGTTTCGACCTGATAAAACTGTACGAGCGTTATCCCGAAATATTCGGTAAAGCCGCTGAGAAGCATAAGGTTTTTCCGATACTTATCAAACTTATCGACGCGTGCGCCGATCTTTCCGTGCAGGTGCACCCGTCCGATGAGTACGCCGATAAGTACGAGAGCGGTAGCCTCGGAAAAAGCGAGATCTGGTACATAGCGGACGCCCAAGAGGGCGCGTCCATTTATTACGGATTTTCGCGCGACGTTAGCCGCGAGGAAGCGGAAAAGAGTATCAAAGAAAACACGATAACCTCTCTTTTAAGGAAAATACCCGTTAAAAAGGGCGAATTTTACTTCGTGCCGGCTGGAACGGTGCATGCGCTTCTTGCAGGCGTGACGGTCATAGAGATACAGGAGAATTCCAATCTTACCTATCGCGTATATGACTACGACAGGCGGGACAAAGCGGGTAATCCGCGCGAGCTGCATATAGCGAAGGCGCTCGACGTGATGACTTTTACGGCAAGCGCGCCTCCGCTACAGGATGTTCCCGCTAAAGACATTGGCGGTGCGACGATACGCAAAATGATCAGAACGCCGTATTTCACTTCAAAAGAGGTGACTGTACACGGCGAATACCTTGTGTATAACGAGGAATCTTTCGTGACTTTCACCGTTTCGGAAGGGGAGGGCGAATTCGAAGGCGGAGAACCATTCCGCAAAGGCGAAACGTGGCTTATACCCGCGGGTTATATGACGAAACTGATCTCGTCGCACGCCGTATTGGTAGTGACTACGCTCTGAGGGCGTACCGACAGAATAAAAATTTACGGAGGGAGTATGTATTACATAGGCATCGATATCGGAGGAATGACGATAAAAGGCGGACTTACCGACGAAAACGGCAAATTCTACGCGAAAAAAGCCATAGACACCAAACCGGAAAGGGAGTATCCCGAAATAGTTAAGGACATAGCCGAACTTTGTAAGGATCTTGCCGCTTCCGCGGGAGTGGATATTTCCGAAGTTAAAGCCGTCGGCATGGGCATACCCGGCACGATAGATTCCGTAAAAGGCGTGATAACCTACTCCAACAACATCAATTTCGAGAAAGTTCCCATCGTAAAAGAATTCCGTAAATACATAGACGTTCCAACCCGCATAAGCAACGACGCCAACGTTGCGGCTCTCGGAGAGGCGCGTTTCGGATCCGGAAAGGGCAGTAAGGATGTCGTGTTCGTAACTCTCGGCACGGGCGTAGGCACCGGGATCATCGTGAACGGAGTGCTGCTCGAAGGTAAGGGCGGCGCGGGCGCCGAAGGGGGACATACATGCCTTAAAATCGGCGGCGAGCCGTGCAGCTGCGGTAAACGCGGTTGTTGGGAAGCATACGCGTCCGCGACTGCGCTCATTCGCCAGACTACCCGCGCGATGGAGAAACATCCCTCGAGCCTTATGCATAAATTCGCGGCGGAAGAGGGTAAGGTAAGCGGCAAGACCGCGTTCCTTGCCGCGAAAGCGGGCGACAAAGCGGGTCAGGCGGTGGTGGACGCTTACGTGAAATATGTTGCGGAAGGCATCATCAGCATGGTCAACCTTTTCCGTCCCGACTGCGTGCTTATCGGAGGCGGCGTTTCCAACGAAGGAGATTGCTTTATGAAGCGTGTTCAGCGCAGAGTGAACCGCTTCAGCTACGGCGGCAAGCGCAATCCCCGCGTCGAAGTCCGTAAAGCGGAACTTAAAAACGACGCAGGCATACTCGGAGCCGTTGCGCTTTGCCTGTAAGCGATAACTTTACGGTTATGAAATTTATAAACAGAGAGTACGGATTTGAAGGCAGACCGCCGTTTGTCAAAGAATTTGCCGAGGTGCGCGCAAGCGGCGCGGGTATTGCCGCGTGGGATTACCCGGCGGGACCTTTCGTCGCGCTCGGTATGTACGCGTCCGCACCCAACGGCATAGTCGTAGCAGGCGAGAAAGGCAGCCTCTGGCAGTTGAAGTTCTCCTATTTCAAGAACGGCAAATGGGTGGATTCCGATGCCTTCAGGGAAAATCCGCCCCGTTATGTGGCGGGCGATCCGTCCGGCAGATTCCGCTATATTTGTCACGGCGACGTTGCCGTATCCATGGTGCGCTATTCGGGCAGAGCTGCCGTGATGTCGCTCGTCGTACTCAATAAAGCTAAAGTCCGCATTTCTTTCACGTCGCTTACTCCTTCGGGATATTCCGCGGCGGCTAAAGGCGACGACATACGCGCTTCATCTTACGGAAGAGCCGTAGCGCGCGGATCGTACGAAAGGAAGGAAAATTTTTATAAGATCGAGGGAAGATACGAAGTCGTTCCGGAAAAATCCGATGAACCCGAGCGCGAGTACGCCCGCGCTTCCATAATTTGCGGCGGGGCTAAGGGAGAATATACCGAGCGCGAAGACGGAGCGGATTACGAGGCGGTGCTTGACAGCGCAGATTCGCGCATAGCGGCGTATATTGCCGTAGGCAGCGAAGCCGACACGGAGTACGTTCCGTCTATGGAGGAGATAAACCGCGGCGTAAATCGCGCTGAACTCAGATATTCCGCAGAAAAGCCCGTCGGCGCGGGAATGCTTGCGGAGCATGCAAGCGAAATATTCTCGCAAGCGGTTTCCCACAAAATTTATAATCCTTTACGTGACGCTACCGAATATGTCGAGGATCGCTTCGGAACGGACGAGAACTATGCCTCGGATCCCGCAGATTTTGCGGTTGGCGCGCTTTGCTCGGCGCTTATCGGCGACTCCGATGAGGAACAATGCGCCATGACCGCGGGAGAACCTTCTATAGGCGCGCTTGCAACCTGGACAGCGTTCTCCAGAACGCGAGACGTTGCGCTTCTGCGGCGCGCGTATCCGATATGGCACGCTTCTTTGAAAGAAGGACTTAAACTCGTGACCGACGAAGGATCCTTCGAAAAAATAGGATATAAAGCGCAAGGATCTCCGCTCAGAGATCTCAATAAAGAACCCGTGTATTGTATGGAATACAGCGCGTACCGCATGTTGCTTGCCGATATAGCTTCGCGCGCGGCAAAAATACTCGGATATAACGACGAAGCTGACGAGCTTAAAGAAGAAATCGTGAAATTCCGCGAGCGCTTCAACGATACTTTTTACAATAAGGCTCGCGGACTGTATATGGACAGGTACGTGTCCGGAGAATTTACGGGAATGTGCGGTGCGGCGTCGTTCGTTCCGTTGGTCGCCGGCGCCGTCAGAGATAACGACATGCTGGACGCGCTGCTTACCAATCTTACTGACGAGAAGCGTTTCCTTAACGACGCGCCCGTTCCGCATATATCGGCGGATGATCCGCGTTACGGAAAGCGTACAGCGCAGGACGGATCCAGGCAGAATATGTACGCAGGCTATACCGGAAGCAGCGTCCCGTTTGTGAATTATCTCATATACCAGGGTTTAGTGCGATACGGCGCGCTTGACGCGGAAGCGGAGCTTGCGAGCAGAGCCGCAAACGTCTGGCTAAAGTATATGAAAAAGCACGGATGCGTGCCGAACAGATTGTTGCCTAATTTCAAATTTGACGATTCAGGTATCCGAGATTCGCTATCAGGTAACCTAATGGGGCTGATAGGAGTCAACGAGCTTCTGGACGTGGAGTATTTCGGAGAAGATAGCAGACCCGCGGTGCGCTTCGGTACGTTGCTTCCGGGAGAGCATCGTATATCGAACATCAGATTGCTCGGACGTAATATGAGTTACGTTACAGACGGCGACGCATCGGCATTCTCCGTAGACGGCAGGAAGGTCGTCGAGGGAGTGGGATGCTCTTTCGTAGTCAGGCGTTTCACCGAGAACGTAGAGGGCCCGAGATTCCTTATCTATACGCGCAAACCCGTCACGCTCAAAATAAATTATCCCGTTTTCGCTCCCGCAAACGACGGCGGCAATGTATTGAGATTCAATCTCGATCCCGGTAAATACTCTGTCGGAGTGGACGGGAAGCGCTTCTTCGCGGAAAGCATCTGACCGCGACGGAAAATCTATAATTTTACGGCAAAATTTATATATTTTGCTTGCAAATTGTATATCTTTATGGTATTGTATTAAATGCCGCTCGAAAGAGGTTCCTTAAGCGCGCCCGTTGCGCACCTCGACGGCGAGTTCCTGAAGGGAGGTAATAGGTAATGTACGCAATCATCGCTACCGGCGGTAAGCAGTATAAAGTCTCTGAAGGCGACGTCATCAACGTCGAATTACTGAAAGCAGACGTAGGCTCCACCGTCAGTCTCGAAGTGCTGATGCTCAACAAAGACGGCGAAATCATCGCCGGCGACGCGGTTAAATCCGCTTCCGTCGACGCCGAAGTCACCGCCACCGGCAAAGGTAAAAAGATCAATATCTTCACCTACAAAGCCAAGAAGAACATCCGCAAAAGACAAGGTCACAGACAACCTTATACGCAACTTAAAATACTGAATATCAAAGCGTAATCATTATTCGGTATGACGACTATCAGAATTTTCCGCACCGAAGGACACATAACGGCAGTATCCGTCGAAGGACATGCCGGATATGCCGAAGAAGGCAGCGATATAGTCTGCGCGGCGGTCTCATCACTGACGCAAGGCGCGCTCCTCGGGGTGCGTAAGGTAGCAGGCATCGATGCGGAAAGCAGGGTAAGCGAAGGTCGCCTCACATTCAGACTTCCGGAGTATAACGAAAAGTCGGACGCCATCCTCGAAACGATGCGTCTCGCGCTCCGCGACGTCATGGAAGGTTACCGCCGCTACATCAGAATGGAGGATTAAAAATGTTTATCAATTTACAACTGTTCGCTCACAAGAAGGGCTCCGGCAGCTCCAAGAACGGACGCGACAGCCATGCCCAACGCCTGGGACCCAAGAGAAGTGACGGTCAGCACGTGCTTGCCGGCAACATTCTCGTGCGTCAGCGCGGAACCAAATTCCATCCCGGCAACAACGTAGGTATCGGCAAGGACGATACGCTCTTCGCGCTCATCGACGGCGTCGTGCGTTTCGAGCGCAAAGGCCGTTACGATAAACAGGTCAGCGTTTACGCGCCGGAAGCGTAAAGCGCTTTCCGCGCCGTTATGCGGTACGTTATCGACGGCAATAAAATCTTAATATACGATACTTCGGAATTCTGTCCGAAACACATTCTTGAATGTGGGCAGGTTTTCAGGTACCTAAACTCGGGTTCAGGCTACAAAATTTTTTCAAAAAATCTATTTTGTAGCTTGATTTATGTAGATGGCTATGCTACAATAGAAACGGTCGATACCGATTACTTTGTCAAATATTTCGATTTGAACCGCGATTACGGGGAGATCAAAAGGCGTCTTTTGGGATTCCCTTGTATGCAGGAGGCGATCGGTTACGGCTACGGAGTGCGTATCCTCAACCAGGATCCGACGGAGATGATCATATCGTTCATCATCTCTGCGAACAACAACATTCCGCGCATACAAGGTATCATCGAGAGGATGTGTCGGACTTCGGGAGAACCGATAGGCGGCGAGGGATTCGCTTTCCCGACTCTCGACGATCTCAGGAAACGAGACCGCGAGTACTTCGCTTCGATAGGAGCGGGTTACAGAGCCGATTACCTTGTCAAAAGCGTAGACGCTCTGGCTAACGGCTTCGCCTGCGACATCGGGTCTCTCGATACGGCGCGAGCGCGTAAGAAGCTCATGGAGCTTACCGGAGTAGGGCGTAAAGTGGCGGATTGCATACTGCTGTTCGGTTATCACCGCGAGGATGTTTTCCCGGTGGACACCTGGATCGAGAAGGTCTATGCGAGACTGTTCGGCGAGAGTAACGCGGCTCCTGCAAGAAAAGCGGATGAACTGGCGGAATATTTCGGCGATCTGAGCGGATACGCACAACAGTATCTCTTCTATCACGCCAGGGAAACTTATAAAAATAAAACCATTTTATCGGAGGAAAGAAAATGAATAAGCCCAAAATGATTATCCTTGCAGACATCGGCAGCCTCAAAGTCACTTGCGCCGGATTCAAACAGATAGTCAGCAATCTCGAAGCGAAATTTGAAGTTGTTACCTGCAAGTTTTACAGTTACGTAGCCAAGCGCAACCGTGACTATAACGAATACATTGCTGCAAACGGCTTTGAAACTTCCCTTCCCAGCGCAAGCCGTCGCCGTAACAAGCTCGACTGCCGTCAGGTCATCGATGCTGCAGATATAGCGGCTCTCGCCAATATCGACGCGGTAGGTCTCATTACCGGCGAAGGCGACATTCTTCCCGTTATCAACCTTCTTAAAGGCAGAGGTATCGACGTGTACGACATCAACGTGGACGAGAACAAATACTCCTACGCGTACACCGGATTCATTCCCGTGCCCACGAGCGCTCTGCGCGAAGGATACACCGCTCCCACCACGAAAGCGAAGGTCAAACGCGCGCCGAAGCCCGTGTCTCCCGCTCCCGCTCGTCCCGAGAGCCAGTATCTCGCAGACGCGAGAAGAGTTATCAGCGGCAACGAGATATTCAACAAGTACCGCAGATAATCGTTACATCTACAAACCGTGCCCGCCCCTCGAAGGCGGGCACCTCGCTTTTTCCGCGTCGGCGTCATAAATGAGTGATCGGCGCGGTTTATTTTTTGTTATATCGATTGGCTTAATTGGTATCTCAAGATACAAAATATTGCTTTAATTTTATTTTTACGACAAAGATCATTATACCGAGCGGAATTTATGACGTACTCCGCTCACAGCCTGCGTTTTATATAATTCCGTGTGTTCGCTTGCATATATGCGCGCAAAGTGATATAATCTTCACCAAATAAACTTTACAATTAGGAGATGATTGTTTTGGCTAAAGTAACTATCGCAAAAGACACCTGTAAAGGTTGCGGGCTGTGCGTGAACGCCTGCCCCAAGAACGTCCTTAAACTCTCGGAGACGGAGACCAACAAGAACGGATACTTTGTGGCGGAAGTCGTCTCTGACGGATGCATCGGTTGCACTTCTTGCGCGCTGATGTGCCCCGACGTCGCCATTACCGTGGAAAGATAGGAGGACAGTACGATGAAAAAACTCATGAAAGGTAACGAAGCCATAGCTGAAGCCGCTGTGAGAGGCGGTTGCAGAGCCTTCTTCGGCTATCCCATTACCCCTCAGAACGAGATACCCGAGTACCTCAGTAAGCGTTTGCCCGAGGTAGGCGGATGCTTTATACAGGCGGAAAGCGAAGTCGCCGCCATCAATATGGTTTACGGAGCTGCGGGAAGCGGCGCGCGCGCGATGACTTCTTCGAGCTCGCCCGGCATCAGCCTTAAACAAGAGGGTATCAGCTACATTTGCGGCGCCGAACTTCCCTGCGTCATAGTCAATATGGTCAGAGGCGGCCCCGGACTCGGCGGTATCCAACCCGCGCAGTCCGACTATTTCCAGGCTGTCAAAGGTGGCGGTCACGGCGATTATCACATGCTCGTTTACGGACCCAATACCGTTCAGGAAGCCGTCGACATCATGTACGACGCTTTCGACAAAGCCGACAAATACCGCATGCCCGTCATGATACTCGGAGACGGTATGATAGGGCAGATAATGGAAGCGGTGGAGCTCCCCGAGATGAAAGATCCCGCCGCTTTCCCCAAGAAAGAGTGGGCTACCGACGGTACAGGAGTCGGCGCTTCGAGAAGAATAATCAACTCCCTTTATATAGAACCCGACGTGCTCGAGAAAGTCAATCACAGGCTTTTCGACCGTTATAAGGAACTCGAAGAGAACGAATTGAGATACGAGGAATACCTCGTAGAGGACGCCGAGATAGTCATCGTCGCGTACGGCACGGTCGCACGTATCTCCAAGAGCGCGGTAAACGCGCTCCGCGAAAAGGGTATTAAAGCTGGCTTATTGCGTCCCATCACTCTTTATCCCTTCCCCGCCAAGGCTATAGCGAAAGTCGCAGCCGAAGCGAACGTCAAGAAATTCGTCGCCGTCGAACTCTCGATGGGACAGATGATCGAGGACGTCAAACTCGCCGTAAACGGCGCCAAACCCGTAGAATTCTACGGCAGAACGGGCGGTAACGTAATGACGCCCGAAGATATCGTCGAATTCGTCGAAAAGGAGGTCAAATAATATGGCTACCGTATTCAAGAAAACCAAAATGCTCACGGACGTACCTTTCCATTATTGCCCCGGATGCACCCACGGCATAGCTCACAGGCTGGTTGCGGAGTGTCTCGAGGAGATCGGCTGCGAGGGTAACGTCGTTGGTATAGCTCCCGTAGGCTGCGCGGTATTCGCGTACAACTATTTCAACGTGGACATTCAGGAAGTCGCTCACGGCAGGGCGCCTGCCGCGGCTACCGGCGTCAAGAGGACGCATCCCGACACGATAGTGTTCGCGTATCAGGGCGACGGCGACCTCGCCAGCATCGGTACCGCCGAGATAGTTCACGCGGCTGCTCGCGGCGAGAACATCACCGTTATATTCATCAATAACGCCATTTATGGAATGACCGGCGGTCAGATGGCGCCTACCACGCTTATCGGACAGAAATCCACCACTTCGCAACAGGGCAGAACCGTTCCGCTTAACGGTAACCCCATCAAAGTCTGCGAAATGCTTTCCACCCTCGACGGTCCCGCTTATATAGCGCGCGCGGCGCTTTGCGACCCCGCCAACGTCGCTAAAGCGAAGAAAGCCATTAAACGCGGCTTCGAAATGCAGATGCAGAAGAAAGGCTTTTCGCTCATCGAGCTGCTTTCCACCTGCCCCACCAACTGGGGAATGACTCCCGTTCAGGCGACCGAGTACGTCAAGGAAAATATGACCAAACAGTTCCCGCTCGGAGTATTCAAGGATATCGACAAAGAGAGCAAATAGCCCGGATTTTACGGTCTTTACAAAGTCAATATAAGAGGTATATAATAGATATGGAAGAAAAAATCATAATAGCGGGATTCGGCGGACAGGGCGTATTGAGTCTCGGACAATTTATAGCGTACGCCGCGATAGCCGACGGCAAAGAGGTTACGTGGCTTCCGAGCTACGGCCCCGAAATGCGCGGCGGCACCAGTAACTGCAGCGTAGTCGTATGCGACAAGCAGGTCGCAAGCCCCATCGTGGCGCATCCCGACTGCCTGATAGCAATGAATAAGCCCAGCCTTTACAAGTTTTCCGACAAGGTCAAGGCGGGCGGAACCATAATAGTAAACAGTTCGCTTATCCCCGATAAGGTGGAGAGAACGGACGTAAAAGTGGTATATATCGACGCGGCTTCGCTCGCAATGGAAGCGGGCAACGCCCGTACCGCCAACATCGTGGTACTCGGAGCGTATATCGGAATGAGCAATCTTTTCCCGAAAGAAACCGTCAAGAAGATGATCGAGGCGAAATTCGCCAACAAACCCAAGGTCATCCCCGCCAACCTCAAGGCATTCGAACTCGGTTACGCCACCGCCGCGAAATAACGATACGCGCTTCGCGAGCATAGAATAAATAATTGTAAAGGAGAATCCCTATATGGCGTTTTTTACGGAAATAGGCATACTGTTTACCGGAATGACCGTACCGGCGCTTATCGCGCTCATACTCGGATTCGTCTTTGTGGTGATCGAGATATTTCAACCCGGTTTCGGCATATTCGGCATCGTAGGCGGCATACTGATTACGTTGGGTATAGTGTTGCGCGCGTTGGTAGGCGACGGTAACGTCTTCGCGCAGGTATTCCTGCTGATCTTCTTCGAAGCGGTAGGCATCCTGATAGCGTTCCTCGTCCTTATCCTTACCGCGAAAAAAGGCTGGCTCAACCGTTCGCCGCTCGTGGAGTCGGGCACTGCGGTAGCGGTAACCCGTTCCGAAGGCACCGCAGACTACAGCGACCTTATCGGGAGCACCGGAGTAGCCTCGACGGACTTAAAACCCGTCGGCAAAGCGCTGATAGGCGACAAGACCGTGGAAGTCGTTTCGGACGGTTTCTATATCGGTAAAGGCGAAAACGTCAAGGTAGTGGCGGTCGAAGGTGCGAAGATTTCCGTCGAAAGAGCGGAATAAAATAAACTTTAACGGAGGAATTGAATATGCCTGGATGGGGTATAGCACTCATAGTGATAGCGGTACTGGTGATAATACTGGCTTTCGTACTGATACCTTTCAATATATGGTTCCGCGCGCTCGTATCGGGCGCTCCCGTATCCATATCGAGGCTCGTCGGAATGAGGCTCAGGAAGATAAAGGTAGCGATGATAGTGGATGCGTATATCACCGGTAAAAAAGCGGGACTCGATATCGATATCGCTACGCTCGAAACGCATTATATGGCTAAGGGCGACGTCATCAAAGTGGTCAACGCGCTCATATCTGCGCACAGCGCGAATATAGAGCTTACCATACAGACCGCAATGGCGATAGACCTTGCGGGGCGCGACGTACTGAACGCGGTGAAGGTATCCGTCAATCCTAAGGTCATAGAAACGCCTATGATCAGCGCTATAGCTAAAGACGGTATCGAATTACGCGCCAAGGCGCGCGTGACGGTGCGTGCGAACATCGCGCGTCTTATCGGCGGCGCGGGAGAGGAAACGATAATAGCCCGCGTAGGCGAAGGCATAGTCACGACGATAGGCTCCGCGGAAGAACACAAAGCGGTGCTCGAGAACCCCGACAGTATTTCACGCAAAGTGCTCGAGAAGGGACTCGATTCGGGTACCGCATACGAGATACTTTCCATAGATATAGCGGACGTGGACGTAGGCAGGAACATCGGAGCGCAGCTGCAGATGGATCAGGCGGAAGCGGACAAGCGCGTAGCGCAGGCGAAAGCGGAGGAGCGCAGAGCGCTCGCCGTGGCGCAGGAGCAGGAGATGAAGGCGCGCACGCAGGAAATGCGCGCGGCTGTCGTCGCCGCGGAAGCGGAAGTCCCGAAGGCGCTTGCCAACGCCCTCAACAACGGCAAAATGGGAGTAATGGACTATTACAATCTGCTCAATCTGCAAGCCGATACCGCAATGCGTAACGGAATAAGCACCGATTTGAAGGGTGAACCTCCCGCCGACGGAGGCAAGAAATAATGCCTAAGCATAAGCACCCGGTAAGTCCCGAATCCGTGGCGGTCAAGGAAAACGTCGTCACGGCGACGCAGGCGGGCAACGAAGGTTGCGCGGAGCATTATAACGAGCGCACGATAGTGACGGACGCAAACTACGAAGCGCACGTCTCGGAAAGGGCGTGGCTCGCGCGGGACTACGCGCGTGCGATCGTCATCGGCGAAGCGTTGTCGGAGCCGATGTGCAAGAGGCGTTTCGGTAGAAGAAGGTGAGTTTAAAGGGCTGTCGCGGTACACCGCGACAGCCCTTTTCCGTTTGATCGGATAATCCGATTGCGACGCTGACGGGATACCGTAATTCGCAAAAAAGGATACCCGTTTAATCGGGAAAATACATATTAAATGGAATTGACGGATACGGGCGACGAAGCCGCCCGCGTCATATATATTAAAACCAAGGAGACAAATATGAGGAAAGCGGGAGTATTGTTGCCTGTAAGTTCGCTTATGGGCGAGTACGGCATCGGCGATTTCGGCGGAAGCGCTAAGTATTTTGCCGATTACATAAAGAGGATAGGATTCAAGATCTGGCAGATTTTGCCCATAACCATTCTCGGGTTGGGCAACTCTCCTTATAGCGGCGTGAGCGCGTTTGCCGGCAACGCCTTGCTTATAGACATAACGCAGCTTCCCGAGCGGCTCATAAGCCGCGAGGAGCGCGAGGAATGTAAAATTTATTCTCCATACAGAGTGGATTATTTCGGCGTCCGCACCAAAAAAATGGTGGCGTTGAGGAGAGCCGCCGAGCGTCTCAACGACGAGGACAAAGCGGCTATAGCGGCTTTCGCCAAAGAGAACGCCTACTGGCTCGAGGATTACGCCCTTTATATGGCGATAAAGGACGAGACGGGCAAAGAGTGGGGAGAGTGGGACGATAAGCTCAAGTTCAGAGACAAGCACGCCCTTAAAGCAGCGCGCGAAAGACTTTCCGCCGACGTATTGTATTACGAATTCGAACAGTATCTTTTCTATACCCAGTGGGCGAAGCTCAAAGAGTACGTCAATTCTTTGGGCGTCGAGATATTCGGAGATATGCCGATATATGTAGCGTACAATTCTCCCGACGTGTGGGCGAATCCCTCTAATTTCAGGCTCGATAAACACCTTAAACCCACCGAGGTCGCGGGAGTTCCGCCGGATTATTTTGCCGAAGACGGACAGCTCTGGGGCAATCCCCTTTACAATTACGAAGCGATGGAAAAGGACGGTTACTCCTGGTTCACGGAGCGTATCGCGCACAACCTCAAAATGTACGATATCCTGCGTATAGACCATTTCCGCGGGCTGTGCGAATACTGGGCGGTACCCGCAGACGCAGAAACGGCGAAAGAGGGTAAATGGAGAACGGGACCCGGAATGAAATTGTGGAAAGCCGTCCGCAAGCGCGTCAAAGACCCGCAGATCGTGGCGGAGGATCTCGGAATAATAGACGATAAGGTCGTTAAATATCTCGAGGAAACGGGTTTCCCCGGAATGAGAGTGCTACAATTTGCCTTCGACGGATCGAAGGACAACCCGCATCTTCCCTATAATTATCCGATAAATACCGTGGCGTATACCGCAACTCACGACAACAATACTTCTTTGGGCTGGCTGTATACGCTCGATCACGGTACGCTGGACAAGGTGCTCGAATTTATCGGCATAAGTCATTCCGAATGGGGCGAAGGCGGCAGACACTGCAAGAGCACGCAGGCTATGGCGCGCGCCGTGGCGGCGAGTTCCGCCGAAACGGTAATATACCCGTTACAGGATCTTACGGGATACGGCGGAGATACAAGGCTCAACGTGCCGGGGACTCCCGAAGGCAACTGGGAATTCCGCGCAACGCTGGCGACGCTTGAAGATATAGACACCGATTTCTACAGAAAACTGCTCGATATTTACGGCAGGAATTGAACGGAAGGGCAGTAAAATAAAACGCCTTCGCCGTAGACGGCGAGGCAATAACCGTCTAACCAATCGAAGACCCGAGCGCTTACGTTCGGGTTTTTCAATGCTTCGGGAAGGGGAATGCCGCTCGCTTTCGCATACGCTTCGGCGGAGCAGAAATATTCAAAAAATTCTTTTAAATTATTTGTTTTTACGCCGAAACGCTCGGAAATCTTCATAAGTTCCGCGTCGTCGCGGAGCTTTTCGATATCGATACCGCAGGGCTTGTCGGAGAGCGCTACGGCGTTGAATTCGCCGGAGTCGGAGGCGCTGACGAATACTTTACGAGTAGTGCCTTCGAGCAACGGGGCGCCGCTTGCGGCGTGAGAGTAACTTACGCGCGCGGAGCCGTAACCGTGTATATCCGCATAAACTCCGTACAAAGCCGTAGCCGTATCCGCAAGAGTATATTTTTTATTATCCGAAATAGAAATCAAAATCATCGCTCAATGCAAAATGGTAGGAGTCGGCAAGAGCGTCGAAACTGGCGCGTATGATGTCCTCGGAAACTCCGACCGTCTTCCATATATGCCTGCCGTCGGTAGTGGTGATGAGAACGCGGACGGCGGCGCCCGTAGCCGATTTAGGGTTGATTACCCTGACCTTATAGTCGATAAGGCTCACTTTGTCTATCGAAGGGAAGAAATTGAGCATACATTCCCTCATTGCCTTGTCGAGCGCGTGAACGGGTCCCAAACCTTTGGCGGAAGCGGAGCGCGTCACGTCGCCTACGCGGATAGTCGTCGTTGCCGTACATTCGGGCTCGTCGGAAGTGTTGGTCACGGAATATCCCACAGGTTCGAAACGTGTGACGTCCCGATCGAGTATTTTACCCGCAAGTATCACGAAGCTCGCTTCCGCGGCTTCGTAGGTATATCCTTCGTCCTCGCGCTCTTTAAGCGCGCGCGCGATGCGCTTGAGTCCTTCGCCGTCCTCGGCTATATCAGGAAAAAAGGGCTTCAGTTTGGCGATAAGAAGGTGTCTGCCCGCTTCTTTGGAGAGAAGCAGTTGCCTTATGTTGCCGACGGAAGCGGGATCCACGTGCTCGAAACTTCCTCCCGCCTTCAACATTCCGTCTGCGTGCAGTCCCGCTTTATGCGCAAAAGCTCCCGCGCCTACGTACGGGAAGGAATCGGGTATGGTGATATTGGTTATCTCCGCCACCGTGCGGGCGATGGGGGTAAGCAGTTTGAGGTCGATGCCTTCCGCGTAGCCTTCGAAAACGAGCAGGGGAAGCAACGTCGAAAGATTTGCGTTGCCGCAACGCTCGCCTATCCCGAGCAGGGTGCCCTGAACGTGCGAAGCGCCCGCCTTAACGGCGGCGAGAGTGGAGGCTACGGCGAGCCCGTTGTCGTTATGACAGTGTATTCCGACGCGCACGTTCGGGAAACGCTTGACGACGGCTGCGGTAACGTCTTTCACGTCGTCCGGAAGCGCGCCGCCGTTGGTGTCGCACAGCGTAATGACCTTCGCGCCGCCGCGTACCGCGGCGGTAAGAGCTTCTATCGCGTATTCCGCGTCGTAGCGGTATCCGTCGAAAAAGTGCTCGGCGTCGAATATTACCGTTTTGTCATTTTTTGTAGCATAAGTTACGGATTGTTCTATTATGCGCAGATTTTCGTCGAGGTCTGTCTTAAGGACGTCGCGCACCTGCAAAGCGTGAGCCTTACCTACTATGGTAAGCGTGGAGGCGGGGCAGTTTACGAGCGTACGAAGGTTCTCGTCCTTATCGGGCTCGAGTCCTTTCTTGCAGGTCATACCGAACGCTACCGGAACGGAGCGGGAGGAGGGTAATTCGAGACGGGCGAGCTTGTCCGCCGCGGGATCGAAGCCGGGCGCGCCGAATTCTACGTAATGCACGCCGAGCCTGTCGAGCGCCGCCATGACGTCGAGCTTATCGACTGAAGAATAACTTACCTGTCTGTGTTGCGCTCCGTCGCGCAACGTTGTGTCGAGAATTTCGACTTTCATCCGCTCAGCCCTCTCTGAGACAGCCGCTTCCGCGCTGGAGAGCGGAGGATCCGCTCCTTGCCATTTCTATTATACCGTAGGGGCGGAGCATGTCGATGAAGCTGTCCAGTTTATCCGCTTTTCCGGTGAGCTCGAGAGTCATACTCGAGGAAGTGATATCTACGGTTTTAGCCTTGTAAATGGTATTGAGGTCGGCTATCTCCGGTATCTGCGTTTTGTCGCAACGGATTTTTATAAGCAGAAGCTCGCGCAACACGCTGTCCGAAGTGCCGAGTTCGACGAGCCTGACGACTTCGGCTTGTTTGGCGAGCTGCGCCTGTATCTGTTTGAAAGTCCTCTCGTCGGCCTGAAGCTCGATCGTCATGCGCGAATACCGCGCGTCTTCGGTGGCGCATACCGACAGGGAGTCTATGTTGTAACCTCTGCGGGCGATAAGCCCCGAGATACGACTGAGTACGCCCGCCACGTTTTCGACGAGCATGGATAAATAATGTTTGTCCTGTCCTGCCATATTGTTACCTCCCGATCATTTCCTTTTCGGCGTGATCTACGCCGTAGGTTCAGCCTCTTATTTTAACGTCGTATACACGTACGCCCGTTTCCTTCGAGTCGAGCAGGGCGGTTATGTTCTTGACGGAAGCGCGTTTTCCTTTCGCTCCGAATGCGCGCGCGAGCAGCGCGTAATTTACGTTAGGCGTGTGCGTAACTTCCTCACCGCAGCCGTCTGCGCGGCGGCGTTCGAGGTTTTTAATCATTCCGAGCTCGCGGTTGTTGGCTATCACGATACTCATGTCGAGTCCCGCTTCGACAGCCGTGGCAAGCTCGTTCATATTCATGTTGAACGAGCCGTCGCCCGTAAACAGTATACCGCGCTTTCCGCTCGCCTTCATCGCGCCTATAAGCGCGGGAAGTCCGAATCCCATAGTGCCGAGTCCGAGACTGGAGATTATCTCGCGATAAGTTTTTCCTTTCAGCGCCTGAAGCATTGCTATTTGATGATTGCCTACGTCTGTTGCGATAAGCGTATCGTCGAGATCAGCGCTCGCCACGGCTTCGGCAAGGCGAACGACGGAATTTTGCGCGCGCGGCTTCGTTACGGGAGCGTACCAGGCTTCCTCTCTTTCCGCGCATAGCGCGGTAACCGCGGGCACGACGTCCGCTATACGCGCGCATATCGCGCAGTCCGCGGGTACTATCTTGTCGAGTTCCGCGTTGTCCACGTCGATATGAATATATTTGCGTTTATTGGGCTTTGAGTGCATTTTATCCGAGAAACGGGTACCCAAAGCAAGAATAACGTCGGCGGAGGCATACAGTCTGTTATAAGCTCGCGGCGCGCAGCTTCCAACGGGACCGATTACGCGCTCGGAGTCGGTCGTGCCTATTCCGCGCAGCGTGGTGAATACGGGCGCTTTGAGCTTATGGGCAAGCGCCGCTACCGCTTCCGACGCTCCTGCGGCGCCGCCGCCTACGAGTATAGCGGGCTTGGAAGCGCCGTTCAGTATATCCGCCGCCGCGGCTATGTCTGCGGCTTTCGCCTTTGGCGAGCCGTAAGAGGGCAACGGAAGTCCTTTGTACTCCGTTTTCGCGAGCAGCACGTCGTAGGGAATGTCTATGAGCACGGGCGCCGTTCTCCCGGAAACGGCGAGAGCGTACGCCTTCTTTATTTCGCTTTCGAGTTCGTCGGGATTCTTGACTATGTGCGCGTATTTCGTCACGGGAGTGACTATTCCCGTGATGTCCACTTCCTGAAAAGAATCCTTACCGAGTTTATATGTGGGCACGTTTGCCGTTATCGCGAGAAGGGGAACGGAATCCATGTAAGCGGTGGCTATCCCCGTCACGAGGTTGGTGGCTCCCGGACCGGAGGTGGAGAGCACGGCGGCGAGCTTACCCGAAGCGCGGTAATATCCGTCAGCTTCGTGTGCGCCGCAAACCTCGCTCGTCGGTACGACGAGTGAGAGGGCGCTCCGTTCGATAACCTCGAATAAGGGCATGGCGTAATTGCCGGTATATCCGAATACCGTATTTATCCCCAGTTCTTCGAGTGTCTTTACGACGGTTTGCGCTCCGCTCAGTTTCATATTTCCTCTTTTCCGCTCCGCGTTTTCCGCTTGTCGGCGAATATTTGATATTATATCACACGCGCCCGGCATAAATCAACAAAATCCGCCTCTCGCGCATTATAATCGCGCGTTTCGCGGTAAAGAAAATTTTTTGCCGTGAAATGCGTGCGGAAAGCGTTATACAGCATAAATTCATTATGAAATCTCTTGTCTTTCACTTTAATGTAATATATAATATTATGGTATGCGCGGCGCATACTGTAATTATGGCGCGTATCAGAGTACCTAAGACGGAGAACGAAATGAAAAAACTGACCGTTTTGATTTTACTTATCGCGGTAATCGCCGTGTGTTGCGGACTTCTCGTCGCCTGTAAGGACGACGAAACGAGCGATCCCGTAGCCGGTTCTTACAAGGTGAAAGTGCCTTCCGTGACGGCGCCAATAGGTTTGCCGGACTACGCGCTTACAATAGAGTGGCTCGATTCCGACGGCAATCCCACCGAATTCATAGCCAACCGTCCCACGGTGATAGTATTCCCCGGGGTGGGTGACTACGACGATAAATTCACCACCAACCTCGACCCCGACGTGTATTCGACGGCGGGTGTTTTAAGTTCGTCCGCTTCTAATTTTCATTTGAAGCTCAGCTATTATTGGACGAGGAATTTCTTTAATATCGGCGTGTTCCATTACGAAAATTTCGCCGACGACACTTACGCCAACGTAAACGCAAAGATTTATTCCGCTTCGAGAATGACCTATATCAAATCGGACGGCAGCAGCGTCACTGCGGCGCCTTCTTTCAATCTTACCGAAGCCTTCGTTTCCGCCTGGCTCAAAGTCAATTCCTCATCCCTCATAGGCTCCACCGACAAAAAAATGATGGAGATTCGTTTCACCGGCGTGAACGTGGGGGCGAATTTAGCGCTTTCGTGCGCCGATTATCTCGAGGAAATGTATAACGCGGGGCTTATCGGTTCAGAGTACATTCCCAACAGGGTGGACATACTCAATCCTTATTTTTCGAACGTAGGCGATTCCGTGGTGGTGGACTACAGGGAGCAAACGACGCTCGGCTCGGCGCTCACCTATAATTCCACGATAGTGGAAAAGCTCGCAGGTTACGGCGTGGTAATGGATATGGTGGAGTCCGACGAGTATTTCTATTCGAGCTACGGCGAAAACTACACCGGTATCGAAGAACAGACCGACGGAGTGGTGTGGTCGGAAGAAGGGGATTCGGGCGCATATCTCAGAATCAAGCGCAACGTGGCATATCTCGAATTCAGGGAGAGTTTTTCGTCCAAGTATCCGACGACGTACGTTTCCGAAGCGTATGCGGCGGATACCGCGGTGCTGCACTGGTTCCTGTATACTGTGAACGGCTCCGATTATACGAGCATCGGCGCTCAGACTTACACCGATCAAAGACCCGTTTTGGACGGTTACAATATGACGGGCGTCGCCGCGTCCACTTCCGTTAAGTACGGCGTTTCGGCGTGGACTCCCACGGTGTATTTGAGAGCGATGCGCGGCGTGACTTACGAAATGAAACGCTATAATTCTTCCTCATCGGCTACGTCGAAGTTCTCCGATTACACGATGACGGGCTTCCAGGCGGAATCCTATCAAGTCTCCGACCTTACGATGGAAAAAATGTATTCCGTATGCGGCTACATTTACGTTTCCGACGACGAGAATTCGCCTTTCGTGGATCTGAGAAGGGACCATCTCCTAAGCGGAGTTACAGTGACTCTCGTGGCGAAAGAAAGCAACGGTGACGGTCCTACCCGCAATTTCACCGTGACGACTTCTTCGGACGGCTTCTATATGTGCAACATAGGAAGGGAAAATCTCGGTTATACCGTGGCGGTCAGCGTGGAGAAACCTTCCAACCGTTACGCCACGCTTACGACGACGAACGACAACACGAGCAATTATCTGAACGTAACGCGCAATTCGATACTCACGGATTCGGGCGCTTCGGTGACGATGAACTCTACCGACAATACCAATTTCTTCGTCGCTATATATAACGGCGGATTGCTGAGGCTGTTCTGAGAGTTGAAGCGAGTTAAAAATTGGGTATTGCAATTATCCCGCACCGGTGCTATAATATAGACACTGGGATATGCGTTAGGTTAAGAAGATTTTTAACCCTAACAACTAAAA
>CALVNM010000008.1 GCA_944349735.1 uncultured Clostridia bacterium
TGCCCTATGATAAGTCTCACGTAGCCCTGCGGGAAGGCGAACGTCGAGAAAAAGAGCATCAACGACACCGCCATAACGATTTCGGAATTGATTATGGGGAGCTGGTTGATGTTTTCGACGACTTTGCGCACGCGGGGTTTCAGATTATAGATACCTACCGCCGCTATCGAGCCTATCAACGTGGACGCGACCGAGGAGACGACCGCGATGACAACGGTGTTTTTAAGGCTGTCCCAGAGCTTGGCGGGCGCCGACGTGAACAGCGACTTATACGCTTCGAGAGTGAATCCGTCGGGGAACGTGAAGTTGGTGGTATTCGAGAAGGAGAACACTATCACCATCACTATCGGCGCGTACATTAACGCCAGTATAAGGAAAATATAACCTCTTTCGGCAAGTTTCTTTACCATAAGTTACGCGCCGCCTCCCCTTTGTTGATTTTACCGATAATGAAATTGGATATGAGCACCAGAACGAGCATGAGAAGGCTCATCACGGAACCGACGCCGTATAACTGGTTGGTAAACTTGAGATTGATGCTGTCGCCGAAAAGCATGATACTGTTTTTCGAGAGGAGCTCCGATATGGCGAAAGCGGATATCGTGGGAATGAATACCATCGTAATACCGCTTATTATACCGGGCACGGAGAGCGGAAGCGTGGTTTTCAGGAAGGTCACGACGGGATTCGCGCCGAGGTCCTGCGCCGCTTCGGCGTAGCACTTGTCTATATTCGTAATAGTGGTATGCAACGGCATTATCATATACGGAATGAAGTTATACACCATACCGAAAATGACCGTACCCATACCGAGCTTGATACCGATACCTTCGAAAATATTTTGCAACGCGTAGGTACGTATAAGGAAATTGACCCACATCGGCAGGATGATAAGCACCACTATTATGCTGCCCGAGGACCATTTACTGAGTATATACGCCACGGGATAGCCGATAACGAGACACAATACCGTCGTGATAACGCCTACCGCGAGCGAAGTCGCAAGCACGCTCAGACTGCTCGAATCGGTGAAAAACGCTCCGAAATTGCGGAAAGAGAAATGTCCGTCGTAAATGAACGCGTTGACGAGCACTATAACGAGCGGCGTCACGACGAATATCAACATGAATAATATATACGGATAAGAAAAGACGCTCCGGGTCAAACGGAAGTTTCTGACTTTTCCGATCAGTTTTTTACCGAACTCTTTTGCTTTCATCACTTGTTTTCTTCGGCGGGCAACGCCTCAATGATAAGTTTTTCGGGAGCGACGCTTATGCCCACTCTGTCGCCCTTCAGCCAGTCGTCGTCGGTGTCGACGAAGAAATTGTAATGATTGTCGGCGCGCACTATGCACTGATAGTAGCTGCCCTTGTAAATACTGCTCACTACTTCGCCGCCGATGATACCGTCCTCTTCGTCGTCGAATACCTGAACGTCGTCGAAATCGATGCTGACTTTCACCCGCGTGCCGCCGGGAAGATCGGATTTGCAGGGGAATTTTCCGCCGCATATCTCCACAACTCCGGTATCCCACATCTCCGTCTCGATCTCGTTGATGATGCGCGCTTTGTGCATGATATGGAGATCAAACGGCTTGATAAAGATACCTATTTCGTCGTTTACTTTAACTTCGGTAGTATCGTGTATGAGAAGCTCGTTCTCGCCGTCGATGAGCGCGAGTATCTGATAATGATCGCCTTTGAATACGCAGCTGGTGACCTGTCCCGTCATCATTGACGCCGCGTTGTCAGGAGGCAGAACGTAGATGTCTTCCGGACGAATGATGACGTCGATGGGCTCATTGTGCTTGAAGCCTTTGTCCACGCACTCGAAGGTCTTGCCGAAAAATTCCACTTTGAAATCTTCTATCATCACGCCCGAGAAAATATTGCTCTCGCCTATGAAATCCGCGACGAATGCGTTGGCGGGTTCGTCGTATATTTTCTGCGGAGTGGCGATCTGCTGTATAACGCCGTCGCGCATGACAACTATAGTGTCGCTCATCGTAAGCGCTTCTTCCTGGTCGTGCGTAACGTATATAAAGGTGATGCCTATCTTCTTGTGCATATTCATAAGCTCGATCTGCATGTCTTTACGCATCTTGAGGTCGAGAGCGCCCAAAGGTTCGTCGAGAAGAAGCACTTCCGGTTCGTTGACAAGCGCGCGGGCGATGGCGACGCGCTGCTGCTGTCCGCCGCTCAGACTGTTCACGTTGCGGTGACCGTAGTCCTCGAGATCGACAAGCTTAAGCGCGGAATTTACTTTATCCGCAATCTCCTGCTTCGTGAGCTTACGCAGCTTTTCGTACTTATTGCCTTCCTTGTCGGTGTAAGTCTCGCCCGAAGGTATCCTTTTCAGTTTCAGACCGAAAGCGATGTTCTTGAATACGTTAAGATGCGGGAAAAGCGCGTATTTCTGGAAAACAGTATTGACGTTGCGCAGGTGCGGCGGAAGCGTGGTTATATCTTCGCCGTTGAAATAAACAGTGCCCGACGTGGGCTTCTCGAAGCCTGCTATCATTCTGAGCGTCGTGGTCTTGCCGCAACCCGAAGGTCCGAGGAAGGTGACAAATTCGCCGCGCTTGATGGACATGCTGACATTTTTGACGGCGGGTTTGCCGTTATAGTCCTTGCATACGTTCTTGAGTTCGATGATAACGTTTTTCTTTTTCTTGGGAGCCATTTCTTCCTCTCAGAAATTGCTGGGGGTCGTGACCCACAGAATTTTTGCGTCTCTTGTGCCGGAGTTGATTATCTTGTGTTCGTGCGCGCCGTCAATATAGAAGGCTTCGCCTTTTTTCGCAGTATAAGTCTTTCCCTCTACTTCGAGAGTTATCCTGCCCTCCATAACGTAACCGAATTCCTCGCCTTCGAAAGGCACTCTGAGTTCGCTCTCCCCGCCCTCAGGCAGAACGAGCATTATAGGTTCCATTTCGTTTTTCTGAGAATTGGGTATAAGCCAGGTGCTGACGCCGTCTCCCGAAGCAGATACGAAAAAGTCTGATTTGCCGAAAACTATCTGTTCGTCCTTCTCCTCGGCAAAAAAAGCCGGCAGAGTCACGCCCAGAACGTTCAGAATGTCCTGAAGCGTGGCTATGGAGGGACTGGCAAGCTCGTTCTCGAGCTGACTGATATAACCTTTCGTCAACTCGCATCTCGAGGCAAGTTCCTCCTGCGTGAGCCCGCGGCGCAATCTTATAGCTTTTATTTTAGATCCTATTTCCATACCCACTCCGGCTCTACGCGCGCCGTATATCGCGCAACGCAAACATATCATACAGGAAAGAGATGGCCGTGTCAAACATTTTGATTAAAATTATTAAACTTTTATTTGTAAGATTTTACTAAACTTTTTGTCATAAATTTCCAAACACGATTTCCTCGGATAATAAAAACGCCCTGTCTCACCGACAGGGCGTCTGCGTTGATCTGCATGCCGTCAAACTTCGGACACTGCGATATATCTGAGGTATCCGGTATAGTTCCACGCGGTCTTCCAGATAAGTCCGATATCGCCGCCCGTTTCCTCGCAATCGCCGGAATAAACGGCGCCGTCGTCTCTGAGAGTTTTGATATTCTCTCCGTTGATGTCGCGCGGCACTACGGACCATGCGGAACCGCTTATTTCGCTGAAGCTGACCTGAGCGGAACCCGACATGTATCCGTCGGCATAGAACGTCCACGTGAATCCCGCGGAAACGCTCGCCTGGTTGTACTTCGTACCGCCTCCGCAATACTCCGCAGTCGCGGCTGCGACGCTTACGGTATTATTCGTTGCGTTTCCGGAGTTTTTGCCGAATGCCCCGCCGATATAAGCATACTGGGCGAACATCTTATCGTCGCCTGCCTGATCCACATACACGTAATGGAAGAGCTTAAGGATGGATCCGGAGGAACTGAAATCAGAGACAGTAGCTCCTGCCGCATTGAATCCCACGCCTGCCGCTATATAAGTATTGTTGCTTTGCGCATCGGACGAACGTCTGTTGAACATAAGCTTGCCGCTGAACGACCCGCCGTTGATCGTAGCCGCGTTATAACCGGCTATACCGCCGATATATACCGTGGTCCCGTCGCTTGCGACGGTAGGATCGTGCATGGGCGCGTTGCCCTTGGCTGCGGGCGTGTAGGTGGGCTGTGCCTGGTTCGTCACGATTTCTATAGCCGACGAATCCGTGGCATAATCGTTATTTACACCTGTCATATCCACCGTGAACGAGCAATTCAAGATTGTACCGCTCCAGTTTACGCCGGCAATTCCTCCGTAACTTCCTCCTGCATACGAGGACGCCGCCGATGCGCGCGAAGACAACATCCTTACCGACGAGGAGGAGTATTCGATCGAGCCGAAGTTTACTCCTACCAATCCGCCGATCAGACTTCCGGTGAAAATCAGCTTATAATTGCCGGAATAGAGGTTTACTACCGAGGAGCCTCGGATGGTACCCATGTTATGTCCCGCTATGCCGCCTGCGCCGAGCAGGTATATGTTATTTGAGTTCGGTTCTTTGAAGTTGGCTGCGGTGGTGCCGAGAGCGCTCGCCGAGTAAATCGTAGCGTCTTTGGAAAGCGCGAGATAGCTGTCCTCGACGAATCTGCTCTGACCGATCGCGCCCGCGAGTCCGCCGATCGCCACTCCGTTGTTGTAGGAACTGAGTACGGGGTCAATCGCGACGGCATTTATTATCGCAACGGCGTTGGAGCCGCCGTCGGCAGCGCTGTCCCCCGTTATGGTACCCGCGATACCTCCGGCGCCTATAGCGGACGAAACGTTGACTCCGCTGGTATATGTGCCGCTCGAAGCGGGTGCGTCGAGGTTTACGGCGGCACTCGAAGTGACGTATGCGTTAAGCCCTATCTGCCCTATGATACCGCCCGCGCCGCCGAGGAAGCCTCCCGCCTCGTCGTAACTTGCGCCGGCGCTTGCCGAAACGGTGAAATTGGTGACCGAAACGTCTCTTATCTCTGTCGTCACGTTGCGGTCCGCACGGGCATATCCTACTATGCCGCCTACGTTGTTATTGCCCGATACGCTCGAATTTACGCCGTTAACCACCTTGATGTTCTCTATTACGGCATTCACGGCTTCGCCTACCAGCACGCCTACGTTCACGCTGCCGTAAACATATGCGCCCTTGATGACGACGTTCCTGATAACGGCGCCCGTGGCGGTAGACGAGAACAAACCTACGTTGGAGGTTGCGGACATATCGAGATACAGATTACTCAAAGTATATCCGCCTCCGTCGAATATTCCGTTGAATCCGCCGGAGCGGCTTACTCCGTTAGCGTCCACATACGGCGCGCAGAGCGGCGCGTTGAGCGCGTTACCGACTTCGCTCAGGTCGATGTCGGCAACCACTCTGAAATAGATTCCGCCCAACTCTGCGTTACATCCGCGATAGAGGGCGTCGATATTGCGCAGCTGTCCTACGGTAGCGATCAGGAAAGGTTTGCCCGAACTGCCGTCTCCCGCCGATTCGCCGTCCCCGCCGTAGAAGGGATATTCCGTCTGTCCTGATTCACTCACCGTAACGGCTTCGAACTGCTTATTCTCGGCATTCCACACGTACTGAGTAAGTTCTTTGCTACCGTAATATACGATCTTCTGCCACTTCGAAAGGCTCTCGGACGAACCGTTGAAATTGATGCCGTAATTGATATAACTGCTCTCGAGCGGTCCGTAGCTTATAAGCAGTCTGTTACCGAAGTCGCCGGCTACCTGCCCGTCATATACCGCTCCTCTTAAAATCGGTATGTTCTTGATCACGATAACGCCGTTCTTTACGCCGTCGCCGTCTGCAAGTCCGCCGTCGGCAATGTACTTACCTCCGAGACCGTCTTCCGAATTGCCGTTTCCGAGCGCGTCGGCAAGAGCTTCGGGTAATTTGACAGCAGATCCCCAATAGATATTATGGATCTCCAGTTCGCCGTATGCGGAGAAGTTGATACTTACCCTCTTGTTGCGATTCGCGCTGATAACGACATACATGTTCTCGATCTTATCGTTGTAATCGTCAGGATTCTCCGGATCAAGAGCAGTCGGCAGTCCTTCCTTACTCAACTCGTAATCCCCGCCCGTCATGAATATGTCGTTATTGTTATCGTCATACACGGTGACGCCGGAATATCTGTCAAATCTCGGATTGAAGTGGTTAAGGTCGTCGACCTTACCGGTATAACCGGTCTCGAGCATAATCATTATCTTATTGCCGACCTTTGCGTCTTCGATGATTATGGTACGCTCGTCCTCGTATCCCGCTCCGGTGACCTGAGTCCAGCCGCCGCTGCCGTCTTCGACATAATATTTGAGATACGGAAGCGCCGCCATCAGTCCGGGCGCAGTGCCGGAAAGGCTGCTGACTTCCAAAGTGATACGATATATGCGTATATATCTTGCGTATATCGTATACGAGCCGTCCATTATCAGCAACATCGTGCCCGTGTTGGCATCATAATTATAGTAGATGGTATCAGACGTATCCGAACCGTCGGCATTCTGGATATAATCGCCGACAAACGTAATGCCGTCGATGACCCTGTCGCTGAGCCCGGTATCGGACGAAGTGAGGTTAAGAGCCTGTCTTCCGCCCGCGCCTCCGTTATCCACGATATACCAGCCGGCAAATTCGTATCCGCTTATCAACGAAGGCAACAGCGTCTGAACGGTGCCGTAATTGAAGTTACCGTAAGACATGCTGGTAGCCGCGATCTTGGGTTCCACCGCGCCTTCACCGTCGACGAATATATCCGCGCTGTCCGTAGCGGTGGATTTGACTAAGTTAAGCGATTCGACCTTCTGATATACGGGACGAATACGGATACAGCCTATGGTCTCGTCGTACAGATAATTGCCGGCGGCGTCATAGACGGATACCGTATGCTTGAAGCCGTTATCCAATTCACCGTTCCTTCCGACGTAAGCGGTATAGGTCGTATCGAACAGACAGCTTATCGGGAAACTGAAACTGCTGCGCGTGACGAGGTTGGTAGGATCGCTCGGATCCGAATACGGAATATTCTTCCACGCGAACGTTCCTGTCGACGCGTCGTAAGCCCAATACTGCCAGTACAGGAATCTGAAAGTCGAAGAAGAGGATTCCCAATACAGGGAAAGTTTATTGTCCGACCACACGTTATACGGCGACGTCGCAGACGATATTCCGGTCGTTGCTATAGAATTTATCTTGCCGAGCATGCTGAACGACTTATCGGTATGCGACGTAGCGGACGTGACTGCGGTCACGTTATACGAGCTTGTAAAGTACTGCGGCATATCGGGATTATACGACGCCGTAGTCGCAACGACCGAGCCGGTATCGTGATACACTCCTTCGTCGATATACTCGTTCTCGACTACAACGTTATATACGGGGATAAATCTCGCGACGATGTCTACGATATATTCCGTTGTCACAGTGGAGCCGGAGCCCGTCTTCTTCTCCACGATATTGACGCCGTCGGCAAGTCCGTCCAGATCGTTCAGGACGAACATTCCCGACGTATCCGCAGGATAGTACTGTCCTAATTGCTTATAACTGTTGACCCCGTTGATAAAGTAGCCGACGAACTGATAATACTTTTCCCATCCGCTCTGCATCGTCAGCGTTTCGTTGATAACGAATTCCACTACGTCGTTGTAATCGTACACGCCGTCGGCAGTGCTGTAACGGTCGTCGAATTCGAGCATATATCCGGGTTCGACGCTGCCCTCGTCGGTCACTACCGATATGGAAGCGCTCAATGTGATCTGCTTGCGGAAAGTGACTTTGATGATCGTATTCTCGTCAAGAGCGTTGAGTATGAGTCTTACGCGCGAGAATCTTCCTGTGTAGGAGCTCACCGCGGTTGGATCTATGAGTTTTCCGCTCTCGTCGAAATATTCTATTTCCACGCTGCCGTCTGCCGTGGCGGCGTACACCTCGTACCTGTCGGAGAACTGACGGTACCCGTTGGCGTCGGGAGTTGAAAGCGGGACGAGATATGCCACGCTCTCGAAGCGATAACCGCTGTTGGGAACGATATTTATCTCAAGCCGCCTGCCGGCTTCCATAATAAGCGAATTGTCGCGGAGACTGGTCACCGTAGCACCGTCCACGGCGTAACTCATTGTACCGCCTGAACTTGGAGTAAGCGACCCTATCGTCTCCATCTCCATGCTTACGTACATGCTGTTACGCGCATATGCGTATACGAGCCTGTCCTGCATCGTCGCAACTCCGGTAGCGTAAGTGGCGGTCGTGAATTTTCTTATACCGTTAGAGTCGTATTCGACGTAACTAAAGTTGAATCCCTGCGTGGCGTTCTCTGTATAACGATCGGCTCCGCGCAGGTAGAGATTTGCTCCGCTCCTCACGTAGTAAACGTAAACGGCGTCGTTAACGTTGGTATCCGAATTTACGATAGTCTCTCTGTCGCCGACGATATTGGGTAACGGCACGTCTGAAGTGGCGGCATAGACCGCTTCCGCGCTCATATCGGAATACAGACGGTACAGCATCTGGGAAGGATCGTAAGATATGAAAGAACCTCTGTAGTACTTATATTCGGGATGTATCTCGACAGTGATCTCATATAAACGGAAGAATACCGCGCGGAATTCTCTGTCGCTCTGCATCGTATACTCCATCACCCAACCGTCGGAGAGTAACGATATGCCGTTTACTCCGTCACGGACGTAGACCCATTCTCCGTTAATCTTCTCCTGGAATCCTTCGAAGCTGTAGCGGTTCTCTCCGTAAGCGGTGACGGCGGCGGTAAAGGTGGCTTTTGTGCCGTACTCGTGCTTTACGTCGGTACCGGCAACGTTATCGCTGTAATATGGATCGATATAGAAGTCGCTACGTCCGTCCGAGTCGCCGTCGTACTCAAACCCTATTTCGCTTCCGGCGTTGCTTCCGCCGTCGGCGGTGACGAGGTAATTGACAAGCTGTCCGACATGCGCGTCACGCGTGACTGTATAATATATCCTCAACGTGTTCCTGTCCACGGATTCGAAATTCATGTAAGAAAGTATCTCGTCCGTGAGCAAGAGGTTAAGAGTTTCGGACTTGCTTCCGTACTGATTGACTCCGGAACCGGAAGCGAGCACGATACTGTCCTTATCCGAAGCGCCTACCGTGTTGCAGAGCTTTATCCCTGTGATACTGTATCCTTCCGCAAGCGTCTGATATACGATCGCGGGAATACTCTCGTCGTAAGTTATCTTGTTGTTTTCAAGCGCAAGTCCGAGATTGTTGGCGTACAGCATATCTCCGCTCGACACCGCCATCTCGTTGTTGACATAGAATATCACGTTGAAATACTGGCGCTCGAATATCGGAGTGACTATGATCTCCGAACGGTTATTGACGAGTGCGTCGTTGACGAGAAGTTTGACTCCCGCGTCGTTGTCTGTCTTATAACGGTAACTCGCTCCGTCCTGCGCGCTGAACGTGCCTACCGTCTGCCCGTTGATGGTCAGAGACCTGAGATAATATCCTTTATTGGACAGAAGCTCCACGCCGATCGCTTCGTAATAGCTGAGGGTGGTGGCGGTATTTTCCATATATACGCCGCCGATACTCGAAGAGTACGTCACTCTGTATTGCTTGATTGCGTAAGTTACGTACACCGTCACGTTACCCGTCACGTTGTCGATGGTATATGTGCGTATGCCGGATCCGTCGTCCACGTCGAGTCCGGATTCTCCGGAAACCAACGTTACGGCATTCTTACCGTCGTCGTCCATGGTTATCGTTACGGAAGTAATATAATACCCTTCCGGCGGTATCAGTCGGAAGGACAGTTTCTCACTGTAACGCAATCCTATATAATTACCGTCCGCGTCGTTGCGAATTATCGAACCTGACGCGTCCATACCGCCTTTGTCGGAATAGAAGTCCCTTCTCTCGGCATTATATACGTTTTCGTTGATCACGGCGCCCGCGACCGCGGTAAGCTCCAACGTCTTACCGTTGCCGTCGGTAACGTTGTAGGTTCTCGCATAATCGCCGCCGAAGGTCACGTCGTAACCCTTCTTCTCGACTTTGAGTATGACGGTCGTATCCGCGCGCACGTCTAATATTGTATATGTCCTGCCCGAAGAAAGATTGGTGTACGCTTCCGCGGATTCGTTGCCGTTGATCGTCACTCCGGTCAGCACATATCCTTTATTCAGACTCAGGCTGAGCTGAGCGGATCTTCCCCATACTACCGTAGACGGCGAAGCGACGGCGGCTCCGCCTTCGAATTCTCCTATTATTATCTTGTAGGAATGCATCTCGAAAGTGACTTCCGCCACCGCGTCGGAGACGAGAGAATACGTAAACGCGTTCTCGATACTGCCGTTAGCGATAGTATAGCCGCCGTTGTTGACGGTAAACTTGGATATGCCGTATCCGTTATAATCTTCGGGCGACGCCACGAATACGAACACCGTGTTGTATGTCGCGGTTATTTCGCCCGTCGTCTTGTCTATCCAGATCATACCGCTGAGCGTCTGCTGCTCCGCTCTCACGAATTCGCCTGCGGCAGGAGGGGCGGCGTCTACGTCTATAACGGTTATCCCTTCTTTCCACACGAGATCTCCGAGTTCGTTTCTGATGAGATACGAACCGCCCGCGTTACCGCCGTAGGAGACCGAATAGACCAGTATCCTGTACTGAGTAGCGACGACCGTATCGGCAGATATGATAGCCGAATAGTTGTGCGATCTCACGGCGGCGGAACGGTCTTCGCCGTTAACGGTGAACGAGACCCTTTCGTAACCCGTTCCGGGATTGACGTTAACGGTATAACTAAGGCCGTATTCGTATTTGCCGTCATCGGTAAGCACCGTCGCGCCGGCGGCGTAAGGATTGCTGAAACTTACGCTTATATTGGAAGTGCATGCGAACGGGGAACCGAGCGATTCTACGGTAAGTGCCCCTTCGAAGCTGTACGTTCTGCGGCGGAATTCCACGTTAAGGGCAAGTATGTCCGAGCCGATTCCCTGAAGAATATAGGAACCTCCGTCGGGATTTATATCCGACGTAAGATTTACCGTGGTATTCGAGCCGTCTCCGTACACTATCTCGAAAAGCGAGATGTAATATCCCCTCGCGGTCCTCGGGGTGACGGTGATCTTCACGTTTGCGCCGTGGTTGATACCTGTGTAAACGTTATTGGCGTCGGCCGTGTAACCCGAGAGAGAGACCGTCCCGTAAGATGTGGGCGCGGTGTCGTAGTCCGCGAAATTCAGACTCTTGTTGGCGGCGTTGACCGTTATCGAATATTCGTTGACGGCATACGTCACTCTCAACGTGACGTTGCCTTCTATGACCGCAGCCTCGAAATAAACTTCCGAGAAATCGTTAACGTTAACGGAGCTGTCGAACCATTCGTTACGCACCTCGCCGTTCACGCGAAGCTCCGACAGATGGTAGCCGTCCTCGGCGCTCATCTTGAGCCACAGCGTGTCTCCCGCTCCGAAAGTTATCGTACGCGCGTCGACGTACGCGGTGGAACTGCCGTCAGCGGATATTTTCTTGACGTAGGTCACTCCGCCTACCGATTCCGCCACGGTGACTCTGTAAGCGTTGGGAGCGAAAACTATATTGATATGCGTATCGCCCGTTATCTCGGTCGAAAGGATGCCGGATACGAAATTGTTGGTATCGGAATCTATCGCGGCGCCTATGAGAGAAGAAGGCGCTATACCCAGTCCTCCGACGTCTATCGTACTTATATAGTGTCCTTCGTAAGCGTTGAGATCGAGGCTGAATACCGTACCGTAATCGATGGTGAGCGTCTCTCCCGAATAAGCTCCATCGACCGTTCCGTTACCGGAATATTCCACTGTCACGGTATATTTCACTGGGGAGAATACCGCTTCGATCACTACGTCGTCGGTGACGTATTCGCCGGGGACGGTATAATCCACCACGCCGCTTGCGCCTACGGTATAATCGGGACGGTACGCTTTATCGCCTATCGTCAGCCCGAAAGTGGTCAGTTCGTAGCCGGTAGCGGGTATAAACCTGATACCGAACGAAGTCCCCTCGGTGACGCGGGTAAGCGTCGTATTGACTATGCCGTGGGAAACGCCCGCCACTATAACCGTGAATTCCGTTTCCTCGAAAACCGCGAACACAGCGGTATCCCTCTCCACCGTCAATGTATATGAACCGCCTTCGTAAGACACGGTCTTGCCGTTGACGATAAGCGCTTTGAGTTCGTATCCCGGATCGGGGATCGCCGTGAAGGTAACTTCCGTTCCTTGCGGGACGCTGCCCGTATGCGAAGATTTGAGCACGCCGTTACCGGAAGAAGCGACCGTAACTTCCGAAGTCGTACCCCAGCCCGAAGGTTCGACGCGGACGTACACGTCCACTTCCGTATCCACGTCGGAAATACTGAGCGTATTGGCGACGAGCGCGTACTGACCTCTCGAAGGCGACGGCACGAAGGCGCCCGAGACCGCTTCGTAATAATACGACGTGCCTTCTCTGTTGACTACGGTCACGTTGTCGACGGACAGCGTCGAGGAGCCGAGCGCGCATACTATGTCCATCGTACTTCCGTATATCAGACTGCCGTCATACACGATAATATCGTCGTTACCGCTTACCGGAGTACCGTTGACGGTCATCGACACACCAGAGTCGCTTTGCCCGAGCAGATATACCGTGAAGTCGAGGTTGATATACGCAAACATCACCTCGACCTCGTAATCAGCGGAAATATTGTCGAATCTGAGCGTGTGCGAAGAAGCTCCGTATCCTATCGTCTCTGCAGACGACGAACCGTCGGAAACGGACTTCAGTAAAATCTGTTCGATATAATAGCCTTCCGGCGCGTTTACGGTAAATTCCGCGTTGGTGCCCGTAGAAATATCCGCAAACGTCTGACCCGAAGTGCCGTAAGGATACGATATTCCGTTATAGAGTATCGCGGCGTCGTTGTCCAAAGCTCCGGTGTCGCTGAGGAAAGTCACGACGTGAGTAGACCTCTCGAAGGTGAAAACGATCTCGTAATCCTTTTTGACAGAAGCAACCGTATAGACTCTGGAGGAGCTTTTGTCGCTGTAAGTCATCTTCTCGCCGTTCACGGTGACGGCGGATACGTAATATTCGGTGACCGTAGTGGCGATGACGTTCGCCGTAGTGCCGTAATCGACAATCGAGCCTGCGGTAACGCTTCCTACTCCTTCCGCATAAGTATTGACATAATAATAAATGGGTGCGAATTCCACCTCGAACACTATGTCGCGGTAAATGGAATTGACGGTGAGAGTGTAGGAAGTGACGCGGTAATCGTAGACGTCATCTCCCGTTACCGCCTCGCCGTTCACGAGGATGTCCTCGACGGTATAATCGGTGTCTGTGAAATAGGGATCGACGATCGTGCCGTTGGCGCGCAGTCCGCGAATATAGTAACCCTCGTTCGCCTCCACGTAGAATACGGGACTTTCGCCGCCGTTATACTGAGTGACCGAGCCTGCGGCTTCCATCGAACCGTTCGTAAGCGATGACCTGTCGGGCAACGTCACGTTATAAGTGGTCTCGTTGTACACTACGGAAACAACGCAGTCCGAATATACGCGATCCAGGACCAAAGTGTAATACACCGCGCCCTGCGGGACGCTTCTTACCGTGCCGTTTACGGCGACCGTGGCAATATAATGATCGGCAGGCGCGGAGATCTCGAGATTTACGCTCACGCCGTCGTCCACGCGGAAGCTGAAGTTCACGTCGGATTCGGTGACTTTCTGCGTTTCGCTTGCGCCGGCGACGTTATAGGTAACGGAGCCGGAAGCGAGGGACGATCCGTTGACTACCGCTATCTCGTACTGCGAAAGCGAGAATACGACGTGCAGATAATAATCCGAACTTATCACGGCGGGTATGACGAGATCGTAATATCCTCCAGCGTCCGTAAGACCGGAGAGTATGTCCTCGCCGTTGAGTTCCGCGCTCATAATGCCGTAATCTTTACCGGGACGGATACGTATCACGAAATCATCCGTGACAGGCATGGATACGATGCCCGTCACCGCTATTTCTTCGTATTCGCCGTACTGATCGTTATAGACGAGAGAATATATATTCCCCGACCCTTCGATATTGGTTATCAGCTTGCGCGTATTGACCTCGAATACGGGGATTATGTACGCTATTTCCCTGTCTATCTTATAATTCCTGTCTATCACGTAATCGGTCGGCTGCATGAATTCGTCCGCCAGATACCAACCTTTGAACGTGTAGTTGGTTTTTACGGGCGCGGTCTCGGGGAAAGCTCCGCTCAGCGCGCCTGCAAGGCTGTCCTGATAATAAACTTCGAGCACCCTGCCGCCCAGCTCCGCGTCGTAGCCGGAAGACGGATCCGTAAACGAAGTGTCCTCGTTTTCGCCCTTCAGAAATACCGCGAGGAAAATGCGTTTTTCCCAATATGCCACAAGCTCCGTAGGCTGCGCGAATACGGTATCGTTGTCGATAATGGCGGGAGTGCCGTCGTCATTGTAAGGATTATTCGCGTCGTACCAACCCTTGAAATAATATCCGGTAGCGGAAAGCTTATCGGTATCTTCCACGTCGAATACTTCTCCTATCGGCGTTCCGTAAGGAAGAAGTATCGGGCTGAATACCGGCGCGGACATGCTCGAGAAAGTAATCTCGCTCTCGACGTAGACGAAATCGGCTTTTATGTAAATTTCGTTGACGCTGGCCCTGAGATCGTTGTCTTCGGGAGGAGTGAAAGCGAGAACGTACTCCTCGCTCGTACCTGTCTGAGACGTCTTGAACGAGACGTAATTGTCGGCGGCAAGTTCTATTACGGCTTCGTCGTCTTTTATGGCTAGCCTGACCCATTCTCCGTCGGCGTTACGCACCGACCAGCCCACGAATATTCTGCCCGCGTTGGCTTTTATGCGCAGGACGGCTTCGGTGCCTTTGGGATAATACGGCATAAGGTCGCTCACCGAGCCGAGAGCCGCTCCGGTCTTATCGGTAGTGCACTCAAGGTACAGATCTGCCGCGTTTTTCTCGAAAATGGGATAAATGTTGGTGTCGCGCGTGATACTCGAATAGTCGGTGTCCCAGCCTACGAAAGTGTACCCGTAAAGCTGCATGTTATGTTCGTCGGGACGCGGAACGCGCGTGGGAGACTGCCCGTAAGGCACTATCTCCTCTCTCGCAGTGGTGCCGTCGGGATAATAGAACACGACGGTGTAATTCATTTTACGGAAAACGGCGATGAGTTTGGTGGACTTGCTTATCTTGGTGTCCATACGGCTCGCGGAACTGTAACCGTCGCTCCATTCGTCGAAATAATATCCTTCGTTGGGTATCGCCTCCACGCGGGTGGCGTCGGCGCCCGCAGTGACATGCTGTAAAGTTTCGCCGTCGATACGGCCTCCGGTGCTGGCGACGTACTCCACCGTGAGAGTTGTGGGAACGACCGTATAAGTAACCGTCTGCTTGAATCCGCCGAAATCGAGGACTACGTTCTCAACCGCGCCCTCCACGGAAGTGTCGAGTCCTTCGACGACCAGTTCGGAGAGCGCGACCTTCTCCGAAGAACCGTCGCTGTATTTGACCGTGACAAAGACCTGTTCGAGATCGGCGTTGATGCTGATCTGACCGTTATTGTCGAGAACTATGGCTTCTACGTCGGGGCGGCGGTAACCGCCTTCGGTGACCCTGTCCGAACCTTCGTGTCCTTCCACCATACCCGGAAGGATCGCCGCCGCGACCGCGATAGACGCGGCAGCGACAACAAGAACGACGATAAGACTGATGCCCAATATACTTTTTTTCGTATAATGCTTACCGGAAATCCTGTATTTAGCCATAAAACGGAAACTCCTTGTCGCGCGTACACGCCGAGCGTGCACATTGGTGCTTAAATTATATATAATAAATAGTAAGCGGCGCAAGGGATTCGCGTTAATTTTGCGATACTTTTACCATGCGGGCGTATACGGGCAGCCGCGCGGATAAAAATAGCGGGCGCGCAGTCCCGCACGCCCGCAGACAGCATGCTGAGCAATCGACTTTATTTGCGCTTCCAGCCCTGCTTCAGAGTCTGGCGCGAACGCGCTATGCAGAGCGATTCGGGCGGAACGTCCTCAGTCACGGTGCTGCCTCCCGCGATATACGCGCCGTCCCCCACTTCGAGCGGTGCTATGAGGTTGGCGTTGCATCCGATGAAAACTTCCTTGCCCACTTTAACCGTTTGTTTGAGGCTCCCGTTATAATTGGCGAATACCGTTCCGCAACCCACGTTTGTCTTTTCGCCCACCTCGGCGTCGCCGATATAAGCCAGATGCGCCGCTTTTACCCCGTCGGCAAGCACGGAATTCTTGACTTCCACGAAGTCGCCCACTCTGCATCCGTCGCCTATGACCGCCCCCTTGCGAAGACAAGCGAACGGTCCCACCGTTGTACGGGCGCCTATGACCGCGCCTATCGCATATACGGATCTCAGGTCGGAATTGTCCCCTACTGTCGTGTCGGTAATGTCCGTGAAAGAATATATCTTTACATTCTCTCCTATCCTGCACTTGCCGGCAAGCACGCACATCGGGTAAATCACGGTCCCCGCGCCTATAACGCAATCTTCCCCTATATAAGTGGTGCGCGGATCCGTCACGCGTACGCCGCGCGCTTCGAGGGCGGAGATTATTTTTCTGCGTTTATCGTCGTCAAGGTATCCGTATTCTTTTACTTGGGTATCTTTATTCGAGTTTTTATTGTTGATCTTCGCCGATATGAAAGCGCTTACCTTATCGAGTATTTCTCTCGCGGTTTCGTATCTTTCGGCTTCGACCATAAGGCGTATCTTGGGTTCGGTACCGCTCGGCCGCGCTATGATCCTGCCGGCAACCCCCTCGCGTTCAGCTTCCAGAAAACGGGCTATCTCTTCGTCCCGGAACTTTTCGATACCTTCCGCGTCCGTGTCTATATTGCATGACGCCGACGGATATTCCACACGGTCGTCGAGATTTTCTATCCCTCTTTCACGTTCTATTACGCACATCAACAGTGAAGTCAGCAGCCCGTCGCCGGTATTCTGATAGGCGCGGAATATGAGATGTCCGCTCGCCTCGCCGCCGATCAACGCTCCCTCTCGGAGCATCGCTTCGCTTACATATTTGTCCCCTACGGGCGTCCGCAGGAAGGCTATCCCGTTGCGTTTAAGCGATATTTCCGTACCCATATTGGTCATGACGGTACCGACCGCAACGGGAGGGTCCAAAACGCCCTTCTCTGCAAAATATTTTGCCGCCACGTACAACATCGCGTCTCCGTCGTACATCCTGCCGTTCTTACAGCACATTACCCTGTCGCCGTCGCCGTCGAAAGAGAAGCCAATGTCGTAATCTCCCTTTTTCATCGCTTCCGCAAGCGTTTCCGGATGAGTCGCTCCGCAACCGACGTTAATGTTTTCGCCGTCGGTCTCCGAAAAAACGGTCTCCGGCAAAGCTCCGAGCGCTTTATAGAACTTCTCGCCGATAACGGAAACCGCGCCGTTGGCGGTATCCAGAAGTATCCTCATGCCTTTTATCGACGGCGCGATACGCGCCGCGAAATGCGCGCAATACTCCTCTCTTCCGTCGACTTCGACTATCTCTCCACGCGCCCGTTCGGGCGGCGAAGCTTTTTCTATCGCCCTCTCGAACCGCTCTTCTTCGTCTGTGGTTATTTTCGCTCCGTCGCCCGCGAAAAACTTTATACCGTTGTACTCGGGCGGATTATGCGAAGCCGAGATCATCACGCCGAGATCCGCACCGTAAGCGCGCGTGAGATAAGCGAGCGCAGGCGTAGGCAATACCCCGGCGTTTACGATCCGCATACCGCGATCCGCCCAAGCGGCGGCAAGCGTATTCGCTATTCGTTCCCCGCTTCTTCGCGTATCCCGCGCTATAACGATACCTATCTTCCCGTACAATGCGCAAACCGTCCACGCTATCTTCTCGAGGAAATCCACGGTGAACATGTTTTCGTTTCCTCTTATACCGTCTGTGCCGAAATATTTCATAGATCCTCCGAACGGGACATTATATTCCGTAACGAAACATCGCGTTACTCGCCCAAGCCGTGCGAACGCATAAAAAAAACGGACGGAAACCCGTCCGCGTTTATCGCCTTAAATTCAATTCAGGGAAGGTATTCGAGAGCTTTGAGAGCGGCGTCGGCGTTGATCTCGCAGGCGCGCGCCGCGAAACTCGCGTAAGTCTCTTCGGCATTGTCGTCGGCGCCGTCGCTTATAACTTTAATGGCGGCGAAAGGCACTCCGGAAGCGTTGCACACGTCGGCTATCGCTCCGCATTCCATGTCGCACAGCGCGGCGCCGAACGTTTCGGCTATTGCGCGGGCTTTATTGCCGTCCGCGACGAAAGAGTCGCCGGTCGCTATCACGCCCGTTTTAGCGCCTTTTACGGCCTCGAGAAGAGCTGCGACGAGCTCGGCGTCGGACTTACCGCAGTATTTTCCCGGCGGATCGCCGAAAGCCGTCAGATCGAAATCATGCTGCCACGCCTCAGTGACTATTATCACGTCGTATTTAGACGATACGCCGAGACCTCCGGCTATTCCCGTATTGACGACGGCTGAAGGCGAGTAGCGCATTATCGCCGCCGCCGTAGCGAATGCCGCCGCGACTTTGCCTATGCCCGCCTCCGCTACTACTGCGGCTTTACCACGGTAATTACCTTTGAAAAACACGATGCCCGCGTATTCTTCGCTGACGACGTCCGACAAAGCGGAGACTATGCGTTCGCGTTCCTTTTCCATCGCGACGATAAGGGCGATCATACCGAACTTACTCCGCCGAAGTATATGTGATAACGGTCAATTTATGTGCGCTTATTCCGCTTACGCCGTAAATCTCGCTGCCTTTCACTACCTCGTCGGTCCCGTCCTTGACCGTAGCGGTACCTATTTTACCGAGGTTGCCTATCGCGGACGCTAAGGCGTCGAGCAGCTCGGCATTGACCGAATTTTTATCGTCGGGATCCAACTGCCCTTCGTAATCCCCGCCGCCGGATTCAGCCGCTTTTTCGGAAAGCACGCTGAAAATGACGTCGGCAACGGCGTTCTCCATATCGTTGATACGTATGTCTGAGGGCGATACCGCGGGCTTACCTTTTCCGTCCGCGGTCAGGGTACCGTAACTCACGATATAGATCCTGTCGGGGATCTTGATAAGGAATTGCGGTATCTTCGCGCTTGACAATGCGGTCCTGAGTTCTTCCTGTAATGACGCAAGCGAAATGCTCGCTACTATTCTGAGCGAATATCCGTCGCCGCTCGCGGCAATCGTTACTTCGTCTACATTGGCTTGAAGGTCGCGCAGAAATTTTACTCCGGTGGAATCGGGATCGCCTTCCGCTTCGATGCCCGTTTCCATATCCTTGATCATCGAGTCGAAAATATAAGCTATGGTGGTGTCGTTATAAGTCTTGAGATATTCTTTGTCGTAGACGACTTTGTCCGAGACTATAGACGAATAATCGTAACCGCCGTTTTCTTTGACTATATTGCTGTTGGCTGCATTATCCTGAGCCGCAGGCTTATCTACGGATTCGTTGTAACGGTTGGTCACTATCGCATCCTCGTCGGGATTCATTATACCTTTCAGCAATTTGAAAGCTTCCTTGATCTTGACGTCGGCAAGCCCGTAATCGCGCAGTGTTTTACCGTTGAGAAATTCGAGCGGCATATCCGCGATACCGAGTTTGTCGGGAGTCATGTTGAGAACGACCGCAACGGATACTCCGATGAGCGCCGCGATCAGCAAAACGACGATAATGACAGATAAACAACAGCCTTTCAGGCATTTAGGGGTTACGGGTTGCGCCATATTTCTCCTCCGTGAACGCGCCTCGGCGCGTACGCATCGCATAAACGTTACGATGACATTATCGCGTATCATACGCGATAATGTCAATAGTAAACGACTTTATTTTATTCAATTATTTTCTGCCTTGTACCGGACGTGAGTCTGTCGTACAGAGCCTGGTCGTTGGGCACGGGGTCCCCGGGCTTGATATCGGGTTCTCTTCCGTCGGAATAGTCGGCGGAAACGAATATCGCGGGATTGGTGAAAGTCACTCCGGGGATGTTGACGAGCGCGCCGACTATGTTTTCTACCGTAGCCATATCGCCTATAGGCTTACCGTTCTCGTCGAGGAATTTCATCACCAACGCCTGCATCTTGCTGTCGTCGGAAATATGCAGCGCCGTTTCGTCCGCTATACACATGATTCCCATGGCGAATATACACGGCGAAGCGTATTCCTTATCTCCGTACTTATAGAAAAGATAATCGTTGCTCGGTTGGTTGATAACGCTGTCGGCTATTTTCGCAAGCGCTTCCGTCACCACTCTGCGGGCTTCGCCGCCGAGGTATCTTTCGCTTACCAGCGTCAGGAACGCGGCGCTGAAAGCGTTCTTGAGGTTGCCGCGCTCGACCCAATTATAAGTATCCATGAAGCCCTCCACGTAAATCTGCGGAGTAACGATCTGATTGGCGTTAGTCGCGTTTACCGCGCGCGGTATCAGCTGTACCGAAGGTCCGGTGGTGTTTTTGAAAACGTTGTTGCGGAAAGTGACCTTACAATCCGTAGCATAGAAAGGCTGTCCGTCTATCCAATCCTCGATATACTCGTAGCCCAGCTCGAAAGAGCAGTTATAGTTATCTCCGAGGATACACCCTTCGACCGTCAGGTCGTGCAAGCCGTGCGCCTGTATGCCTCTAGCGGTATTATATATTTGGCAGTATCTGAAAATCACGGGAGTGCGTATGTCTCTAAGCTGTACCATACAAGCCGTGCTTTCGGCTTCTTCGAGCGTAGGCGCTCCTTTGATGCAAAGATCCTCTATGAGAAGCTCACCGCCTATCGGCGCGTAACCGCTGGCCTGGAAAATGAACTTAACGTCCTGTCCCGCGGCAATTTTGCAGGAGGAGTAATCGAACGTGAAACCGTTACCGTAAATACTGGAAGACAGCCCTATATTCAAACGCGTATCGTTATAGGAGACGTCGGACTGCATAACTATCTGTTTGTCACGCATATCCGCGGCTGTACGCATCTGTTCCCAATCGTAAACGTTGACTGCGTCTTCGTCTGTCATGTTGAAGGTAAAGCTGCGCCTTACGTTGGCTATGGGACGCTTATTCACCACCAACGTCGCCGTCACGGTGACAGACTGCCCGCGAGAGGCTTCCAGGAAGGTTATATCGACCGATTGCGTACCGTCGTTGAGAGGAGACAGCATAACGAGTTCCTCGCCGTTTTCGCCCGTTGAGACGGTCCAGGCTATATCGAACGCATTACGGTCGTTGAGAATGCCGAAAGTGAACGTCGAAGTAAGCGAGCCGTCACTGTCGAACCAGTAATTTCCCCACTTGCGCGTCATTTGAATTCCCAATTTGGCGTCCGCGCTCTGCATCTCCAATTCAAATGCTACCGGTCTTTCGCGCACGGTAATTTCTTTTTGTCTGAATTCGCCGTTGAACGTGACGGTAAGCGTCACGACACCGGCTTTTACGGGTATGAGTTCGCCGTACGGGCTTACGGTCATCACGGTATTGTCGCTGCTCGAATAGGAAACGCCGGAAGTGATGTCCTCGCCGCTCACGAGATAGCCTATGGTAGTGAAATAGGGACCGTTGGCGGTATAGATCGTCTCTAGGTTGTCGGTGAAGCCCCATTCGAATTCGCCGCATTCTTTGACGAGTATATCGGCGGTGACCTGTACGTCGTCGACTATGCTCGTAAGGCGGTACGTATCGTTACCGACGTACTCCACTTCAGTCTCGTCGGGAGCGACCGCGACGTGTTCTTTGATCCAGGACGAGGATACGGACGAGATGTCGGTCACGTATACCACGTCCGTATTGGCTATCGCTCTCGTGGTATCTATAGTGACCTCCGCGTGATGGATATTTCCGTCCTTGTCTTTAGCAGTCACCCTTATCTCGCCGAATCCGCGCGACACTGGAGTCACGGTACCGTTCTTGCCTACCGTTGCCACGTCCTCGAAAGTGCTGGACCATTCCGCCTCGTTGTTGCTGAGTGCGTCGATCGGATAGATGTCATAATAGAGTCTCTCTTTTCCGGTGATCTTGTAGACGCCTTCTACGGTCTCGCCCTCGCCGTTATAAAGAGTGATGCGCTCTATCGTATCGGCGGTGACCTGTATGGTCACGGTGGCATACACGTTGATGTTCGCTTTCGCCCTTATGATAAGCTTGGTCACTCCCATTTTCTGCGGAATGAGTTTATACCTGTTCGTACTTCCTTCCACCTTCTCGAGCGACACCGCGCCGTCTCCCGCTTCTTCGTCGCGCTCGTAGATAATATCCTTGCTCGGCGTCATATTCGGAAGAATATTGACGATTATGAATTCCTCCGTATCGCGTATGTCGACTTTGATTATGTCGTCACGCTCTATGACTTTATTGGAGGAATCGCGCAATTCCATGCCGGTCGGATTGACCGGCGTCGTCATCACGATTATGGTACTTGTGACGCTGAGCGCCAGAACCACCACTATCGGAATAACAAAAATTATCGCTATCAGAAATTTCTTCATACTTTTCTACCTGTTTATCGTAATTTCGCCTTATTTACGCTTTACCCGTAAGTTTGGCGTATAATTCCCGGCTGTTAGGCACCGGGTCTCCCGGCTTGATCTCCGGCTCACCGTGCGAGAAGTCGTTACATATGAGATATGAGGGCTTAGAAATGGAAGATATTTTCGGGTATATCATCCTGACCGCGCTCTCTATTGCCTGAAGGCTTCCTATCGTCTTGCCGTTTTCGTCGCGGAACGGGAGCGTCCGGGCGCTTACGTCGTCCGAGTTTATGGTTACCGTGGCGGGATCCCACGTGAGAGGTGCTCCCAATCCCATGATGCCGAGCGACGTATATTCTTTACCGCCGTACGAGTAGAACAGCGAATCGAGACTGTGATGTTTGACGACTTCGCTTACGATGTTGGCGAAACTGTCCTTGAACATATTTATAAGTGCTTCGCCCGCGCCGTCGGATTCGTTGGCAGCGAGTTCGACGAGATATTTGAGTATGAATATCGACAGCATGTCGCTGAACTCCTCTCTCGTCTTCCAGTTGTAGATGTCGCAGGTGCCTTCTATGGTAAGGTTGGGCGCGCAGTTCATGTCGAAGGACTCTTTATACGCAGGCGACGCGAAAACCGCCGCAGGCGCGCCGTGCATCTTGAATACGTTATTACGAAGAGTAACGTTGGAGCCGTCCGCGCCGAATTTCCTTTGATCCACGCCGTAATAATATGCCAGTATGCCGTGACGAGCGTTATCGCCGAATATACATCCTTCTATGAGAAGATCGTTTATATAGCCCAACTCAACGCCTTTGTCCGCATTGTAGACCTGAAGGAATCTGAGATTGACAGGGGGATCGCGCGGTATGTCTTTTTTATCGGGTTCGATCTCGCCCCAGAGCATTTCGATATATAATACCGCGTTTCTGCCGTCGGCTTCTTCGAGCGTCGCCGCGCAGCGCATGGAAATATCGACGAAATCGAGAGTGTATTGCGTAAACGGTATACCCGCCGCCGCATTGGCTGCGAAAAGCTCGGCATGGGCTTCGTTATAAGCTTTTATTTCCTGCCACACGTTACCGTAATTGAATCTCAGAAGACCGCCCTGGAATCCGAGCTGTCTTCTGACCTCTTCCGACTCGGGAACGCCGGCTCCGTCATAAAGGAATCCGTTGCCGTATATGCCGCCGCGTATGTTGTCGACCACGTGCTCGGCATAAATATCCTGCTGCATCACGCAGTCATAACAGGAGAAGCGCTCTCCGCCGCCCCATTTCGCATCCTGCGAAAGGATCATGGCGACCTCGGCGAAATCGTATACGTTGACGGTCTCTTTTTTTATATTGAAGTTGAACGTGAAACTGCGTTTGACGGAATTTATCTCGCGGTTGTCTACTACGAGGACGGCGGTGACCGTTACCGACTTACCGAGACAGCTCTCGAGGAAGGTGAGCGTTATGCCCTGCGTTCCGTCGTTGCGTCTTAAGAACGTAGCCAGTTCTTCGCCGTCAGCGCCCGACGAGACGCTCCAGTTCACGTCGAAATTGTTTTTATCGTTAGCTATACCGAAATCGTACGAGGAAGTAAGTTCGCCCGAATCGGTAAGCCAGTAATAACCCCATACTCTCGTCATCTGAATGCCAAGTTTCGCATCAGCCGACTGCAACGAAAGATCGAAAGAAGCGGGACGTTCCCTTACCGTTATCTCGATCTGTCTGAACGAGTTGCCGTAGGCCGCTCTGAGAACCGCTCTGCCGGCTTTCAGCGGCGTTATTATGCCGTTTTCCGTTACGGTGGCTATATCGGGCGTATCGCTCGAATAAACAAGCTCGTAGGCGTCGTCTGCTTCCTCGTCGTCCTCGCCCTCTTCCGTCTCCACGGGCGTCTTTACGACCACGTCTGCTATCAAATGCGCAGGTCCGTTGCCGGTATATAAGGTTTCCGGCGCGTTGAGGAACACGATCTCGCCTTCCGCGCAGCCGATCACTTCGACCTCTTCGCTAGCTCCGTTATCGCTGCGGGTAAGCACATACGTGCCTTTAGCCGTGCGCGTTACTTCTGTAACGGCCGGATTGACCGCAATGTTCTCCTTTACCCAAGACAAGGTTATCTCGTCAGCGGTATAAGTAGTCTTCGAGCGCGCCGCGCAACCTTCGGTATTTACTATTATCATCGCGCTGTGCGTCTCGCCCGCCTTGTCTCTCACGACGGCTTCTATGCCCGCACTGCCGTCGCCTACCGGCGACACGTTGCCGTTGGCGTCGACCGTAGCCACTTTCGAATCGGACGATCGCCATATCACTCCGCTAGCATTCATCGCGTCTACGGGATAGACGTCAAGGAAGAATCTCTCCTGACCCTTGAGATCGTACTCGTTGCCGACAGGCTCGCCCGCCGAATTGTATATGACCGCGGTCTCCACGGAATCAGAAGTCACCTGTATCGTCAAAACGCGGTAGACGTTGATATTGGCTTTGGCGCGTATGACTATCTGAGTTACACCGGCGCGGACGGGCACGATCGAATATCGGTTGGAGCTGCCCTCGACTTTCTCGAGTTCCGCCTTGCCCGAGCCGTATTCCTCCTCCCGTTCGTAAACGATGCTCTTGTCGGGAGTCATGGTCGGGAAAATATCGACTATGATGAATTCGTCGGTTTCGCTTATGTCTACTTTGAGTATCGCGTTGTCCTCAATTATTTCGTTATCTGAATTGCGCAACTGCATTTCCGAGGGGTTGACCGGCGTCGCCATGAGGATGATGTCGCTCGTGACGCTCAATGCCAGCACGACCACTATAGGAATTATGCAGATAACGCAGATCAAAAATTTTTTCATCGTTACTGTTTCCTGTTGTTTTTATGATTTTTAATTTTTTCACCTTTCTCCGGTAGCCCTAATATCGCGTTTGGGTTACTATTTTGCAATCTTATTGTACGCATGTTTCAACCTGAACAAATAGCCGAAAATCGAAAGCAAAAGCAATGCAGCGGCTATTCCGGAGCATACGTAGAACATCAGTTCGCCGGTGAATTCGATGATATATTCCTGCACCGTGAACGCCAGTTTGATGTCTGCAAGATAAGAAAGGAGCATGCAAAGTATCCCTTCGGTGAGCGCCACTGCGAAACCCGCCGCCACCGAGAGAGTGGTACTTGCGTTATTGTTGACGACCTCGCCTTCTCCCGAAAGGTTGAAGTACGGTCTGTTGATATCCATCCTCATCGAGATGAGGGTAAGCGCTATCGAGCAGCTTTCCGACACGGCGAACAGCCACGCCGAAGTGGTCAGATCGAACTGCTTGGTGAGGTACAGCACGAGCGCGCACACCCCGTTGGCGAGAGCGGATACAATCACGTACATCACGAACTTAGCCGCAAGCTGGGTATGCACCGACACGGGAGCGACCTTGGTATGATAGAAGTTATCGCCTTCTCTGCTTGTAGACGTCGCGGCAAAGGAAGTGATGACCGTCGCAAAAATGAGCATGACGAGCAACGACATGCCGAGCGCTATCTGTTCTCCTATCTGATTCTGTCCGAGCTGTATGGTGATGTTGTTGCAGAAATACACCATGACCGGCATCGCACAGGCAAGCACGAAGTACTGGAAAGAATAGTTGACCGAGCGGAACACCTGGAGGAATTCCTTATGGAGAAGCGTAAAGAATATCGGTCTAACTCTGTTACGGGTGACGTGACGGAAAGCGCTGCCTTCGACTTCGACGTTATTCAGGAGCGTTTTCGGATAAAGTTTGACTATTACGAGTATAGTTCCTATCAGAGTTAGCCCCGTTAACATGATCAGCACGGGATATGCGATATACAGTTCCTCCCCCACCATTATGTCCGCAAAATACTTCATGGGTATGAGATATTTACAGACGTTGGTGACTGATTCGACTATTTTATCGTCGAAAACGGAAAATTCCTTGTCGTTCATGAAGGTTACCATACTGTTGAACAGCACCATATACACCGCAAAAAGCACCGTTACGAGTACCGCGAGTCCTATGATGATCAACGCGAATTTATTGCGTATCTTATTGGTAAGCTGCATGATCGGTATGGCGAGGATGTTGCTTAAGAAGAACGGTATAAGCACGAGGAAGACGATCGGCACCGGTATGGTAACGTAGAACGCCGTTCCCAATCCGCTCACCTGCGCGTATGCCACCAGGAAGGGCGCGACTATTATCGCGGTGATCAAAGTCTGGTTAATGAACAGGAAAAGGGTCTTGCTTATGAAAACCTCTTCGCCCGACACGGGATAACGCATAAGTATCTCGTTATCGCCTTTATAGTACAGAACTTTGATGTTGCTGCTTATACCGGTGATACACATGAAAAGGAATACCGCCGAGAGGAGCATGACGAGCGCCTCGTAGATCATACCCGCCTTATCGAACATTTCGAAAAATAGCTCCGCGACCCAGTACACGCCGTAGACCACGCCTGCAAGCAGTACGAGCGTCGCAAAAAGTTTGAAATACGACTTAGCACTGTTGAGAGAATAATTGGAAAATTTATTTTTGATTTCCAGTTTTAATAATGTTTTGATATTCATAGCTTATTCTTAATTCCCCGTAATCAGTTTCTGCGGAGCAAAGTCATTTCGTTGATATGATCCTGCTCCGTCGCCGTGATCTCGCAGAAAGTTTTTTCGAGAGTCTCTTTGTTGCCTTTTACATGCAGGTCTATAACGTCCTGAAGTTTACCGTCCTTGATTATCGCGGCGCGGTCGCAGATTTTGGCAACGAGGTCGAGGTTGTGGCTGGAGAAGAAAACGGTGTTCCCTTCCGCGCAGTGGTCGTCCATCCTCTTCAGTATCTCCACCATCGACTGGTGGTCGAGTCCCATCATCGGCTCGTCCAGCACCCACAGCTTGGGATTGTGTATAAGCGCGGCGATGATGCAGATCTTCTGTTTCATACCGTGAGAATACGATTTGATCTGGTTGTCGACGGCTTTGGTAAGCTTGAACTGGCTTACGTATCTGTCGAAACGTTCGTCGCGGTCGCGCTTGCTTACCTTATAGAGATCCGCGGTATAGTTGACATACTCTCTGCCGGTAAGTTTCTCGTATACGGAATGGTTGTCCGGAACGTATCCCATATTGAGTTTCGCGTTGATGGGATCTTTGGCGATGTCGTATCCGCAGATCGTTATTTTACCGGAGTTGAACGGATAAATACCCGTAAGACACTTGATCGTAGTCGATTTTCCCGCGCCGTTCTGACCGAGGAATCCGAATATCTCACCGGGGCGCAGCGACAGATTGAGATCTTCCACGGAGAACCTTTCGGAGTTCATATATTTCTTATAAAGATGGCTGATTTCGAGCATATTTTCTCCTTTTATTACGCGTGCATACTCATACGCGCGCGCGTATTATTATTGTAATATTATCAAGAGTTTATCATATATAATATACTATGTCAACCGATTTGCCCTACCAATTTATAGCGCGTAGTCCCCGGTAAGGGTTTAAGGTATCCGTAATGCGCTTTTCGGGAGAAAATAGCGTTGCATTTGCAGTGATTATGTGGTAAAATGCGGTATATCCGAATACATTAAATTTCAGGAGACGAATATGATAGTCATTCAAACCCGTAATTACGAAGAACTCAGCCGTAAAGCGTACGAACTAATGCGCCCCGTACTGGTCGAAAAACCCGACGCCGTACTCGGACTCGCTACAGGATCCAGCCCTATAGGACTTTATAAAGAGATGATAGCGGATTATAAAGCAGGCAACGTCAGCTATAAGAAAATGATCTCGATAAATCTCGACGAATACGCGGATCTTCCCGTCGAACATCCCGAAAGCTACAGAAGCTTCATGAACCGCAACCTCTTCGACCATATAGATATAGATAAAGCCAATACCCACGTTCCCGACGGACTTGCAAAGGACAAGGAAGCGGCGTGCGCGGCATATACCTCATTCGCCGCAGCGCATCCTATCGACGTACAGATACTCGGTATCGGAGCCAACGGACATATAGGCTTCAACGAACCGGGAACTTCGTTCGACGCGCACACGCACCTCGTCGAGCTCAAAGAAGGCACCCGCCGCGACAACGCGCGTTTCTTCGACAACGACATCGACAAGGTACCCACCCATGCGGTGACTCTCGGACTCGCGGACATAATACAGGCAAAGATGATAATACTCATCGCTAACGGCACCGCGAAAGCGGAAGCCGTAAGACGTATGATCCAGGGATCCGTGGACGTCGAATGCCCCGCGAGCCTTCTCCAGACACACCCCTGCGTATATGTCGTCGTGGACGAAGCGGCAGGCTATTACGTTAAATAATTAACGTACAATATATGTAGCTTAGGCTACAAATATATTGTAAAAATCGTAACATCAAATACGGACGGAACGACCTCTTGCGGGGTCGTTCCATTCTTTTCCGCATATGCCGTCCGCGCATATCTTATAGTAAACGTACAGAATGCGCCGTGAAAAAACCGCCCCGAGGGACGGTCTTTCCGTTTGGATAATATAATAAGAATAATAGGAATATCTTCTGATTATCTCTTCGAGAACTGAGGCGCTTTACGGGCTTTATGGAGACCGTATTTCTTACGTTCTTTCATTCTCGGATCGCGGGTCATGAAGCCTGCCGCTTTAAGCGCGGGACGATATTCGGCGTCAGCTATGACGAGCGCTCTGGAGATACCGTGACGGATAGCTCCCGCCTGTCCGGTAGGACCGCCGCCTCTTACGTTGACCGCTACGTCGAACTTATCGAGAGTGCCGGTCAGATTGAGGGGCTGACGGACTATGAACTTCAGAGTTTCGAGTCCGAAATAATCGTCGATGCTTCTCTTGTTGATGACGATGTTGCCTTCGCCGCCGGGAATGAGGCGCACGCGGGCGATAGCTTTTTTACGTCTGCCTGTTCCCCAGTACTGTACTTTCTTTTTAACGACTTTTTTCGCTGCCATATTTCACCTCTCGATTACTTGAGCTTGAGCGCTTCGGGCTTCTGCGCCTCGTGTTTGTGCTCGGGACCGCTGTACACGAAGAGTTTGCTTATCATCTTCCTGCCGATGGAATTCTTCGGAAGCATGCCTTTTACGGCTTTGCGTACCGCGAACTCGGGCTTGGTCTCCATGAGCTTGTCGTAACGCACCTCTTTGAGGCCGCCGACGTAACCGGTGTGATAACGGTAGAACTTCTGCTCGGCTTTTTTGCCGGTAAGCTTTACCTTATCGCAATTTACTATTATAACGTAATCACCCGTATCCACGTTGGGGGTGAAAGTGGGTTTGTTCTTACCGCGGAGAATCATAGCTACCTGCGCCGCAAGTCTGCCGAGGACCATACCTTCGGCGTCTACGACGTACCACTTCCTTTCAACGGTTTCGGGCTTTGCCATATATGATTTCATGGTAAATCCTCCATTATGTTTCTGCGGTTCCCGCCGTTGAGGGGCTAGTTCTTCGTCGAAAATCCGCGTGCCTATCTATAATATTATATAAAAGGCGATAAGTCAATCAAAATACAACATTTTCTCGCGCACGAGAATATTTTATTGACTCAGTCGGGATATTCCACCTTCTCGAGCGTCAGAGCGCATGCGGGGAATGTCTTGCCTCCGAGCTTGCGTTCTCCGGTGGAGAGCATCAGATCCACGTTCTCTTCCGGTATTTTTCCTTTCCCGATAAATACCAGCGTACCCGCTATTATGCGTACCATATTGTACAGAAATCCGTTACCGGTGACCGTGAGCACGACTTCGTCTCCGTCGGTTTCGACGTTGACTTCGTACAGCGTGCGGACCGAAGTCTTGGCGGAACTCCCCGTGGAACAGAAAGCTCTGAAATCGTGAGTCCCTACGAGTTTTGCCGCGGCTCGGCGCATCGCATCCGTATCTAGCGGCGGCAAGACGCGCGTATAATAAAGCCTTCTCAGCGGAGACAGCGTGTTGCCCACGTAGATTTTATACGAATACGTCTTGGAAACCACGTCATATTGAGCGTGGAAGCCGTCGCCTACGTGCCGCATGTCGACGATACGGACGTCATCCGGCAACGCCGAATTCACCGCAAACCTGATCTTATGCGGCGGTATCGTACATTCCGTATCGAAATGGGCTACCTGCCCCGCCGCATGCACTCCGCGATCCGTTCTGCCGCTTGCGTGCAATACCGTTTTCTCTCCGAGAAAAGCGCCCAGCGCGTCTTCCAGCACCTCTTGCACGGAAACGGCATTGAGCTGTCTTTGCCAGCCCGAATAGCGCGTACCGTCGTATTCCACGGTTATAGCGTACCTCATGAGAACAACCACCACAGGTTTTCCGGAGGCACGTACGCGCCCCAGAAATTCATATTGAGCGCGATCACCGATACGAGGAACACCGCGGTACCCAGCACCGCTATAACGTCGCGGTAACTAAGCTTCATCACCTGATACCGAGTACGGTTGGGAGTCGCGTTATAACATCTTGCGTCCAGGGCGAGCGCCAGTTCGTCCGCTCTTCTGAACGCCGAGACGAAAAGCGGTATCAATACCGGGAGCAACGCTTTTGCCCGCTTCACGATTCCGCCGGTATCGAAGCTCGCTCCGCGAGCTTTCTGCGCCATCATGATCTTATCCACTTCCTCTGACAGAATGGGTATGAATCTCAACGCTATACTCATAATGACCGCTATGTCGTGAGTGGGGACTTTGATGAGTTTGAGAGGATACATGAGACTCTCCATACCGTCGGTAAGTCCCGTCGGTGTAGTCGTATACGTAAGGAGAGTGGTACCCGCCACGAGAAGGATGAGCCTTAAAGCCATCTTGAGCGAAAAGAAGATGCCTTCGACGGAGATCGTTATGCGCCACCAGGACCACAACACGGTCTCGCCTTTATGGAAAATAAGATTCAGCACGGCGGTGAATAGCACGAGGAAGATTATACCTTTTATGCTTTTCAATACCTTGATAAGCGGTATTCGGGAGACCAAAGTCCCTATTACAACACAAAGAATAATTGCGGAGTACGCGATCAGATTCTTTACGAGGAAAACCATTACGATGAACGCGATAACAAGCAGTAACTTGACTCTGGGATCGAGTTTGTGCGTGAACGAATCGGCGGGATAGTACTGTCCGAGCGTCATGTCTCTCATAACGAGTACCTCCTCTTGAGCGCCGCGAGAAGCGAATCTGCGTCGAGCGCCGGTGTATCGAGTTCTATGCCGCGCTCCGCGAGCAGACGTTTGATATGCACGGAATGCGGATACCCGAGATCGGTAGCGGCTATAGCTTCGGGATCGGAGAACAATTGCTCGGGAGTAGTGTCGTACAGCAGCTTGCCGTTATGAAGAACTATTACTCGGTTGCAATTCGCGGCTATCTCGTCCATATTGTGCGAGATCATTATGACCGTTTTCAGAAATGATTTTTTGAGGTCGTTAACAAGCTCCAGTATCTCGCGCTTCCCTATAGGATCGAGACCCGCCGTCGGCTCGTCGAGTACGAGAACGGAAGGTTTGGAAGCGATTACGCCCGCGATGGCGGCTCTCCTCTTCTCCCCGCCCGACAGCTCGAAAGGAGACTTATTCTTGACTTCTGCATAATTCATACCCACCATTACGAGGGCTTCTTCGGCAAGACGCGCGGCTTCCTCTTTTCCGTAACCGAAATTTTTCGGTCCGAATTCGACGTCTTTTGCCACGGTATCGTCGAAAAGTTGGTATTCGGGGAACTGGAAGAGCATACCTATCTCTTTCCTTAAAGCGAGAAGATCGAGTTTCCTCGCCGTAAGGTCTTTGTCTCCCACGTAAATTTTCCCGTGACTGATCCTGATAAGGGCGTTGAAATGCTGGCAAAGCGTAGATTTACCGCTTCCGGTAGAGCCGATTATCCCTATCGTGTCGCCTTCGTTCACGGTAAAACTCACCCCGTCAAGGGCGACTTTTTCGAAAGGGGTTTTCGGAGAATAGACGTATGAAAGATCTTCTACTTTAATCTGCATAGTCCCTCCGCAAGTTCTTCGTCGGTCAACGCAAACGGTATGTCAAGCCCCGCGCGCCTTAATTCCGCGGATATTCTGCTAGCAACGGGCAGCTCCAGTTTGGCTTCGGCGATCTTTTCGGTGTCCGAGAATACTTCTCGCGGCTTACCTTCCTTGATGATCCTGCCCTCGTTCATGACGAATATCCTGTCCGCGGCGATTGCCTCGTCCATATAATGCGTTATAAGAATAACCGTAAGCCCCTTTTCCTTGTTGAGGCGGCTTATCGTCTCCATTATTTCCCCGCGCCCCTTGGGATCGAGCATCGCGGTGGACTCGTCGAGTATGAGCACGTCGGGATACATCGCAAGTATTGCGGCTATGGCTATACGCTGCTTCTGCCCGCCCGAAAGTTTATTGGGGCTGCGCCTGCGGTGCTCCGACATATTGACGGCGTCGAGCGCCCATGAGATACGTTTCTCTATCTCGTCGCGCGGAACTCCGAGATTCTCCGGTCCGAACGCAATATCGTTCTCTATCACGGACGCCACCATCTGGTTGTCCGCATTCTGGAAGACCATTCCGACTTTGGCGCGCAATTCATATATCCTTTTATCGTCGCGCGTGTCTATGCCTTCGACGGTGACCTTACCCTCCGCGGGGACGATAAAACCGTTGAGAAGTTTCGCAAGCGTCGATTTGCCGCTTCCGTTATGCCCGAGCAGTACCACGAATTCCCCTTTCCGAACGGTAAGACTCACACCGCGCACGCCGCGCGAGACCTGCTCGCCGCTCACGTAGTCGTAGCTTACGTTTTCTACCTTAATTATTTCGTGCGCGCCCGCGCCGCGCTCCGGGGAATAAATGTCGTTCATATCTCAATAGTCTATCATAAGGTTGAAATTTATACAATTAAATTCGATACACTGTTTCCGTAAAAAACACCTGCCGGTTCAATGTCGGCGGGGAAATTCTTCGGGATCCGGAACACGTACGGCGAGCGACTTATTGGTAAAGCGCTTGTCCTCGGTCACATCCGCTATTACTATGATCTGCTCAGGCAGCGTAAAGCTCTCCGACTCCTCTGCCAATTCCACTTCGAGTATCGCGTATTTATCCCAGAAAGGGAATATGTCCGTCTCCATGACATGCCCCGCGTAAGGATAGACGTATCGCGTCTTGCGTATAGGCGCATAGCGCTCGTCGCGCTCGCGGAGAAGCGAAGCGAATTCTTCCTCGCTTATCTCTCTTTCGTTCTCTATACGCGTAAATCCTCCCGTAAACTTCTTCTCCGTATATGTAAGTACGGTCTTGTCCCGTGTCGTTCTCGAACGCACCCGGCGCGTATCGAATTCGGCGTCAGGCTTGAGAAAATATTGCACTATCTCGCTCCGCACGGCGTCTTCGGGGAACGCCTCGGGCATCTCTATAATAAATTTTTTCTCTATCTCTTTACCCATCTCAATACTTGGGAAGCTCCACGTAGAATGTAGAACCTTCTCCCACGCTCGTGACTACTCCGTAAACTCCTCCGGGATGCTTATCCATCACGGTTTTGACTATTGAGAGTCCCAGACCGGTACCTACGGTAGCCCTTCTATGCGATTTCTCCGATTTGTAATATCTGTCCCATATATGCGGCAGTATGTTTACGTCTATGCCTTCTCCTCTGTCTGTGACCTCTATCCTCACGTTACCGTGACGGGTGTATTCCCTGACCGTGACCGTCTTGTCGTCGCCGCAGTAATTGATCGCGTTGTTGATAAGATTATACACGACCTGCATGAGTTTGGTCTCGTCGGCATATACGACGGCGGATTCCTCATGCTCGTATTCGAGTTTATATCCGAGGTGTTCTATCAGCTTCCCGTGACGCGTGACGAGTTCGTCAAGCATACCCACCACGTCGAAGCGTTTAAGTTTGAGACCGCCGCCGGACTCCTGCAATTTACTTAAGTCGAGCATCTCGTTAACAAGATTCGTCAGGCGCGAAGCTTCGTCTATCACTACCTGGAGGTTCTCGGGCTTCGCCTCGTCGGGAATGTCGCGCATCATCTCCGCATAACCTTTGATGAGCGTAAGCGGCGTACGCAGATCGTGGCTGACGTTGGCGATAAGCTCTCTGCGGTAATGTTCCACCTCAGCTACCTCGTTGGCGGCGTACTGCAAGCCTTCTTTAAGCTCGTTGATCTCGCGGTAACCGTCTCCGCTTATCGTGATGTCCGCGTTGCCTTTGCTGATCTCTTTTGCCGCGTCGGTCAGGATCGCTATCGGGCGCGCGACATAGCGCGCTATAGCCGCGGCGAGCAACGCCGCAAGTATGAGGAGCATTCCGGTGATTATACCGAGCATGGCGATCCAGGTAACGCGCGTGCTTTCCTGAGGGGTCACCACGCCTTCTGCCAGAATAAGCACCTCGCTGCCGTTGACCTCGGTCACCGTGGCAAATACCACGGATTTGACGCCGCCTGCCGCTTCGCTCGGGACGTCTCCTTCAAAATCGCCCTGATTATAATTGTCGTTGAAATTCTCTACCGTTATCTCTTCTTTGTACAGCCCGTCGTTTTCCTTGACCTTATCGAAATAAGCTATCCTGTTCTCGGCGGAAATATTGTGGATCGTACAATCCGTGCGCACCGCCTGAGTATAAAGCTCGTTGCCCTCGCCGTCGCAGACGAGAACGCACGCGCTGTCATGGTAGGCTATATGTTTTATAAGTATTTCGAGATCCTCGTTGGCGATGTTGTCTTTGATCAGTTCGGTGCATTCTTTTAAATTTCTCAGCTTTATGCTCTCGTACACGGTGTCGAGGAAAAGAAGATCGAAAATCCACAAAAATACGAACAGAAGAATGACCGCGATCACGAACGCGACCGTAAGCTTACGGGAAAGCGGGGCGTCACCCCAGGATGTACGCAGACGTTTAGGCATCGAAGCGGTATCCCATGCCCCTCAGCGTGACGATGTATTCCGCGCACACGCCGAGACTCTTGCGCAGGAGCTTGATATGCGTGTCGAGCGTGCGGTCGTCGCCGTAAAAATCGTATCCCCATACTTCGTTGAGAAGTTTTTCGCGGGAAAGCGCGATGCCTTTGTTCTTGACCATGAAAAAGAGCAGTTCGTACTCTTTGGGCGAAAGATCGACAGGCTTACCGTCCACGTAAACGATACGCGCGGTAAAGTCGACCTTGAGTTTCCCGCTCTCGAAAACTTCGGCTACCGGCTGCGCGGCGCTCCTGCTCATTACCGCGTTGATGCGGAGCATGAGTTCTTTGGGCGAAAAAGGCTTGCTTATATAGTCGTCGGCTCCGATCTCGAAGCCGTGTATCTTATCGTAAGTCTCGGTGCGCGCGCTGAGCATTATTATCGGGATCTTGCTGAACTTGCGTATCTCGCGTACCGCCGAAAATCCGTCCAGCTCCGGCATCATAACGTCCATCACGATAATGTCGTAACCGCCCTGCTTGGCTTTATCGATGGCTTCGAGTCCGTCCGCGGCTTCGCCGTAAGTATATCCTTCGAGCTGACAGTACTTGGCTATGAGTTCTCTTATCGCTCTTTCGTCGTCTACTATCAATACTTTATACATTTCTCTCCTCCGTCTTATGTCTTTGTGCAAAGCGTCAGGTATCGGACCCTTCTCTCTGCGTAAGCGTCAATGTGGCTACTCTCTGCTGCATACCGTAATTGTAAACTATCTCCACGGTGGCTTTGGGGAGTTTGCGGTTCAGGACGTTTTTCCATTCCGCGACGGTCTTGACCTGCACTCCGTCCACGCTGACTATGTATGCGCCTACGGGAATATCGGTAGAAACTTTACTGCTCTTAAGGTAAAGCCCTACGTTGGGTGAAGATATGGTGGGCGTCTTGATCTCGCGGAATTCGAATACCGCCGTATCCACTCTGCCTTCCACGTAGCCCAGTTCCATGAGATCCTCCGCCACACCGTAAGCGGTGTCTATCGGTATCGCAAAGCCTATGCCTTCTACGTCCTCGGCTATGCTTTTGGCATTGACGATACCTACGAGCGCACCGTACATATTGAAAAGCCCGCCGCCGGAATTACCGGGATTGACCGACGCGTCTATCTGCAAGAGAGTCATGGTCTGACCGTCCACTTCTATCTCTCTGTCGATCGCGGAAACAACGCCTTTGGTAACGCTTCCCCCGAGCTTTCCGAGAGGATTCCCGATCGCAATGACTTCCTGTCCGGACTGCAAAGTGTCCGATCTGCCGATGACTGCGGCGTTAGCCGTTTCTGCGTTGATTTTGATGATTGCGGTATCCGTAACGGCGTCTCCGCGTACCCAATCCGCTTTGAAGCTCTGTCCGTCATACATAGTCACGGTTATATTCTCAGGCTCCGTACCCTCTATGACGTGATAATTGGTGATGATGTGTCCGGAGTCGCTTATGATGACGCCGGAGCCTGCTCCGGACGTTATGTACGTACCGCCGAACCCGCCGTAAGATACCGATTCCGTGACCACTTCCACCACGCATTGCTTGGCAAGAGCCGAAACCTGTACGGAGCTAAGTAAATCTCCCGTCACGCCGAGATTTGCGGTATCCTCGGATTTGTCGGTAACGTCGCGGTAGATCACGGTAGTGGTCTCAGCGGCTTTATCCGCGCTGAACTTTTCGTACGCGAGCCTCGCGCCGAGGAAACCGCAGCCTACCAACGCGCCGAGTATCAGCACCACCGCCAGAAACACTATGAACGGCGAAGTGCGCGTTTTGACGGGCACGACCACCCGCGGGACTCTCGATTTTACCTCGTACGAATACCTGTTCTTGTCGTACATCTTACCTCTTCTTGCCGCACGGATGCGCGTACGGCGATAAATTTAATATTTCCACTATATAGCAATAATATGAAAATTGTTTGAAGCCGCAGTGAAAGTTTCTTTACCCGACCGAAAAGTTATTTACAGAATTTTTCGTCGTACGCTCGCATTGCCTCGCGTATCGTTTTTTTGGCGACTTCGGCGTTCTCCACTTTCACCACGGCGGTCTGCTTGCCTTCGAGAGACTTATACACGGTGAAGAAGTGGCTTATTTCTTCCATAATGTGCGCCGGGAATTCCGAAATGTCTTTATAATTGTTCCAGCTCGGATCCTTGAAGGGGATTGCCACTATCTTCGAATCTATGTATCCGTCGTCGATCATGGTTACCATGCCGACGGGATAGCAACGGCACAACGCGAGCGGACGTATCGTCTCGCTGCAGATGACAAGCACGTCGAGCGGGTCGAGATCTTCGCTGTATGTGCGCGGAATGAATCCGTAATTGGCGGGATAATGCGTGGAAGTGTACAAAACTCTGTCGAGGATAAGGAATCCCGTTTCTTTATCGAGCTCGTATTTGTTTTTACTGCCTTCTGAAATCTCGATGACGGTAAGGAAGTCTTCGGGGGTTATCCTTTCGGGTCTGACGTCATGCCAAATATTCATAATATGCTTCTCCTTTCAAATGAGTTGTATTTATTCTAGCCGTGCCTGCCGACGCATTCAGTCGGCTTCGTCGAGATACGTAGCCAACAGATCCGCCGCGTGTACCAATGCGCAGAACGGAAATTTGGAATAAGCGTTCGACATCGTGAAGCCGCCCGATCTGTTGCGTTCGTCGAAGCTTCCCATATGCCAGTTGATGGCAAGAGCCTCTTCCCGCGTCAGGCGCATGAAACCGTTGATGATGTATACGGATTTTTCGCCGTGTCCGTAAGGCAGTTTCTCGTCGGTGGTGTAATATGGCACTTTCTCCCACGAACCGTCGGGTTGCTTCTGGTTGCGATAGTCGACGGCGTAAAGATCGATCTTGCAGAGATCGTGCAGCAGCCCGCAGACTGCGACCGTCTCGGGAGTTATGCGCTCCGACCATTCCGCCTTCTCCCTTTCGACCAGTTCCTTCAGCCGATAGTAAACGTTAAGGCTGTGTTCGCACAACCCGCCCTTCCTCGCAAGATGGAATCTAGTAGACGCCGGTGCGTCGAAAAAATCGCTCGATTTGATGTACTCGAGCAGTTTCGCGCTTCCTTCGCGCGTGATCTCGCGTTCGTAAATCTCTATGAATGCTTCTTTGAAACCCATTTGTATTCACCTCCGCGGTCAACGACCGCATTACTTATCAGATGCCGTATATAGAATAATCCGCGTCGGTAATTCCGTCGGAGACAATGCGGAAACGCGCGTTCTTGCCGGCGACGGGCGGTAACGTAAGCGCGACGGCTCCGTCCGACAAATATATCTCCGTGCGCGAAACGAGAAGGATCGCTTCGAAACGCAGATCTTCTCCCGCGGCAAGCGGGATCTCGCGTCTCGTATCGCCGCACGCCGCGTATGCAATACCTTTTTCCTTATCCGCTCCTACGGTCACGCATCCCGCGGATTCGCCGAAAAAGCGCACTTCGACGGCTCCCGACGAACCGGAAAAAGCTCTGAACGCCACCGCGCAATCGCCGTCAGGCAACGGTATGTCCTGTCCTTCGCCCTCGACTTCCGCGCCGCTCAGACCGCCGATATATCGGCGCGCCTCGATTTGCGGAGCGGGTACGCGCATGCGGAATCCCCCCTCGCAGACATCGGCTTCGCGTAAGACGAGGCTTCGCCCGTATCCGGCGTAAAATAACGGTCTTTCCGGTCCGAGCATCAGCGTACGCACCGGGAAAGCACGGTCGAAAAACTCCGCGCCGCCTTGTACCGCGAATACGCCTTTATTAAGATCGGCCGTTCCGCTCACGGAATACGCCGCTCCGTTTCTTACGAAATAAAGCATACAGGTATCTTTGCATCCGATCAGATTGGGATATTCCGCCTCTCCGTCAAATCCTTCGAGTTTTATATCGTGAGATTCCCAATTTATACAATTCGGAGATCTGAACGCGCGTAATACGCCTTTCGCCGAATTACCTATAAGATAAAAATTACCGTCCGAATACGTCAGCTTCGCGCCGCAAGGCGCGCCTTTCCTGATGACCGCGAGCGGATATTTTTCGAATGTTTCTCCGTCCTTTGAGACGGCTAACCTGCATTTTGCGGTCGCGGAGGAAACGTAAACCAAGAATATTTTTTTGTTACGTACCGCCGCGGACACGGAATCTATACCCAATTCACCTCGTACGGCGTCGCGCAGTTTCCTCCAGGACTTGAGATCGTCCGAAACATATTGCTCCACGCTACAGAACAACCCCTGTCTGACGGCATAAAACAAACGGTACAGACCTTCGGTATATATGAGGCTATAGCTTTGGGTTTCGTCGAAAGCGGGAAACTCCGTAACCAAGCCGGATCCGTCTTCGGTATGTCTTGTTCCTGTGTATTTCACGTTCCACCTCTCGTTTTATTTTATACTAATTCCGCGCGGTAGTCAATTACTAAATATTATACTTGCGCGTGCGTGCCGCGTATGTTATAATGCGGGTATGCAAAGAGAAGATTATCCGAGACCCGACGCAGTGCGTCCGCGTATCCGCGTCCTGGACGGCGAATGGTCGTTCACGTCGGACGCGCTTTCGCCGCCCGGTATATCCGAGCCGCCGCACGACGCCGCCACGATCCGAGTACCGTACGCGCCCGGGACGAAGCTGTCCGGAGCGGCGGCGCAGCACGGAGCGCGCGAATTGCGGTATTACCGCACTTTCGAACTTACGCCTTTCGAATGCGCGGGATCGGTGATACTTAATTTTCTGAATATAGACGGTTTTTACGAAATATATCTGAACGGTAATCCCGTAGGCGCGGGTCGAGGGGCTTACGCTTCCGCCCATTACGACGTCACGAATCTGAGTATTACCGGCTCCAACCTTCTGTGCGTGGTGTCGCGCCCCGCAGGCGACGGCGCGACTCGAGGGATATTCGGGAGCGTCTGGCTCGAGTTCGCCGCCCGTAACTATTTCGGGTTTCTGCGCTCGACCGCCGTTTATGCCGATAAAGCCGTATATGTACAAGGCAGCGTCCAGGGCGGTTCGGAAGGATTGAAGATCAAGGCGGAGATGGCTTTCCGCGGCAAAGAGATAGCCTCCTACGACTATAAGGCGTCGGACAATTTCACGCTGTGCATTCCTCTCAAAGCGGCTCCCGAGCCTTGGCAGATCGGCGCGCCCGCCCTGTACGACATACGTCTTACGCTATTCAACGCCAAAGGCGGGATTTGCGACACGGTTTATACGTACTCCGCGTTCCGCGAAGTCAGACTTTACGAAAACAAGCTCTACGTCAACGGTAAAAAAACCTTCCTGCGAGCCGTCCGAGACAACTGCGAATATTACGGCGCGGGAAATACCGCTCCGTCGTCTGCGGCGATCGCTCAGGATTACGCGACGGCGATAACTCTCGGGTACAACGCCGTAGAATTCGGCGGGATATATCCCACTCCGAAGCATCTCTACATACTCGACAAACTGGGGATAGCCGCGCGTACGGAATTGATCGGCAGCGGAATTTCACACCCGTCGTCAGACGTCGCGCAAGCCGCGGCTGACGAGAATGCAAGATTGATATCGCGCGACTACGGGCATCCGAGCATATTGTTCAGGATACCTTTTACAGACTTTCACGGCTCGCCGCAACTGCAGACGACTGTCTACGAGAACTATTCGAAACTAGACTCCACGCGCATCATGCCCGCTACGAGCGGAGGAAAGATTTATTGTTCTCCTCTTTACGAATTCCGTCTTCATTCGCCGGACACGGAATCTCTCAAAGCCTTACTCTACATCCGTACCAACGGCGGTATCCGTACCGAAAAAGAAGAAGCACGCATGCTAAAAGCCGACGGCGCACTCCTTACGAGCGACGCTTTGAGGAAACTTCCCGCATATGTCGGAGCTTTCTCGGCGGGAAGGCTAAAGAAGAACGACTACTTGTCCGAGAAAAACTTTATCGACAATTACGCCACGATATACGATCTTATCGCCGCAAGCGGCGCCGTAGGTTTCACATTCTTCTCGCTTACCGACTCCGGAGACGGGGAAGGTCTTATGGATACGGAGAGGAATTTCCTGCTCTCGCGGACGGGCATAAGCAAACTCGTCGCAGTGAACAAAAGAAAAGCCCTGGCAGAAAGCTGAGGGCTTATCATTTAACTCGCGCTAAGAGCTCCGCCTTTATCTGCGTACTGTTATGTTGGCGCGGTATTTTGTAAGATAAGCAAGAAGCTCTTTTTCCGTAAGACGCCCTTTTATGCAACCGACTTCGCTTACGCATTTTCCGCCCGTAGCGTTGCCGGCAAGCAAGATTTCGCCTAACGACATTCCGTGGGCGATCCCGTAAACGAATCCGGCAAGGAAATTGTCTCCCGCACCGGTAGCGTCCACGCACTCGAATTCGCTTATCTCCCGCGCGACCACGACTTCGCCGCCTTCCGTTCCGGCGGCTCCGCCTCGGTCGAGTTTCACTACCGCCCGATCGAATTTCTCCGACAGCACGCCGAGCGCGTCGAAGGGATCCGACTTGCCGGTGATCTTGCAAGCCTCCTTGGTATTAGGCGTGAAATAATCCGCAAGCTCGAGATACGCGCCGTATTTTACGAAACTCAACTCGTCGTCCCAGCCCGTATCGAGGACTATGACCGCGCCTTCGTCGCGCAACCTTTTGTAAACCTCGTAATGTCTGAGCGGCTCGGCAAGCACGAGTTCGCTTCCTTTCAGCGCCCTGTATATCTTCTCCTCGGTCTCGTCGGTGTCTTCGTCGGACGCCGTATAAGTTGCGATGGTGCGCTCGCCCGGCGTGAGCATTACCGTGGAAAGATTTACGGCCACACCGCTGCCGCCGTAGACGTTGACGGGCTTAAGTCCGTAGGAGCGCATCTCACGCTCGGCGAACTCGCTGAAAACGTCTTTGCCGAGATATGTGCAAAGCTTACACTCGAAACCCAGCCCTGCAAGATGTATAAGCGTAGCGGGATACCCCCCTCCGAGCAACATCTCGAAGCCTTCCGAATAAAGTTCCTCTCCTTCGCGCATCCAGCGCGGCAATCCTTTATATACGAAATCCACGTTTGTCTTGGATACGGCGCCTATTTTTTTTATCAGTCTTCCCATACGCCTCCGAATTCCTTGTCGTATTCGATATAGGTATCAGCCAATTGACGTGAAATTGTATCTTGAGCTACCAAAGGATTGCATTTCAGCGCTTCTATTATTTCCGACTTATTCCTTGAGAGTATCCCACGCGCGGCGCGGCGTTCGTATTCCTTGACCCGTCTGAGAAGTTTGAGGTTGACCTCGGGTATCTCGTCGAAGCGGTGCGGTATCACCGCGTCGGCGGTGATGTCGGCAGTTATCTCCACCACGTCTCCCTTCTCGGCAAACGGTACCGCTCCGTCTGCGGGAACGCAAAGTATCATTGTCTGAGGTCTCCCGGTCGATATTATCTCGATGTATCTCAGCGCGACTCCCGCGTAACCGCCTTCGTCGCGGCTCATGGGATCGAAGCTCCACGGTATGCCGCGGGCGATACCCGTTTCGTTAGCCATGTACATCCTTTCGCGTTCGCCGTAATATCTTCCGTATACGGCAAGCGCTTTATCGAAATCTTTTTCGACGTCTATCAAACTAAGTTCCTCGGTCATGGCCTTATTCACTCTTGCGATCAGTTCGCCGCGAGTTTCCTTGCCGGACACTATGTTTTTGTATGCGCGTTCGGGATAATAGTAGTAATACAGATATTCGTTCGGTATACCTTCCGCCGCGGCGACCGTGGCTTTGTCGAAATATCTGAGATCGGTCTTTACGTAAGCTTCGTCGCTTACCGCGAGTTCTTTGACCACGTCCCGTCCGTTCACGTAGACGTTACGGAAGAACGAGCAGTGATTAAGTCCGTACATCTCCCCGCTCACCGCATCCGCGGAAACGCCGTAGAGCTTGGCGAATTCTCCGAGCATCCCGCTCGGAGCGTCACATATACCGAACGTAAAGTCGTATCCCGCGTCCCTCAACGCTTGTGCCACAAGACCTGCGGGATTGGTAAAATTGAATACCTTTGCGCCGGGCTTAGCGTATTTTCGCACCGCTTCACAGTACTTGAGAAGCTCCGGTATCGAACGCATGGCAAACGACAGACCGGCGGCTCCGACGGTCTCCTGACCTATAACGCCGGCGTCAAGTGCGGCACGTTCATCGCGTACTCTCATCTCGTCTCCGCCCGCGCGTATCGTCGTGATAACGTAATCAGCTCCGCTGACCGCTTCTTCTGCGTCTCCGGTAAGCAGGAATTTCACGTCAGGGTCGTTCATTGCGGCTACTTTGCGAGCCATCTTACCGTATATACCTAGCTTTACGGGACTGTTGTCCATAAACCGCAGCTCGTCTATCTTCAGACGCGCGGCGGCCTGTGCAAGACTCTTGGCAAGGAACATCGATCTGACTCCACCGCCGCCTATGACTGCCAATTTCATACCTGTATCCTCCTTCTTGCGACATATATATTAGCACACCGCGCCGACGATTGCACTACGTTTTCGATATTTTACGAAATCTCTTCCCTTAACGCGTAATTTATAGTATAATTATCATTAAAGACATCCGAGGAGGCATTATGAAAGAACCTATCATCGTTTTTGACAGAAAATTCGGCAACGCCGATAACTACCGCATCCCTTCGTTGGTCGTTACCGACGACGGTACCCTCGTTGCGTGCGCCGACGAAAGATTCTTTACATGCGCCGACAATCCCAACCGTATAGACAAAGTGGTAAGAATTTCCGCCGATAACGGCGAAACCTGGTCCGAACAGATCACCGCCGTCAAAATGCAAGGAAAAGACAAACAACACTCTTCTGCGGCGATAGATCCCGCGCTTCTTTACGACGGCGAGACGGACACGATATTTATGCTTTACTCAATGACTCCCGCGGGCATCGGCATACTCAACTGCGCAAAAGGCACCGGCTTCGAAGACGGCGGTATAATCGTCCGTGGAGGCGGGAAAAAATACATTCTTCGCGACGGCGAGCTTTATCTCAAAAGTAAGCCCACCGGCATAAAAGTGGACAAGGACGGCAACTATACTGGCGGAAACGTTCTCACACGCGAAGGCGGATTAAGCGTACACCGTACCTCATATCTTATGCTTATAAGTTCCAAAGACCATGGCAAGACCTGGTCGGAGCCCGTACATCTCAATCCTTCGCTCAAAGCGGACAACTACCATTTCATAGGTTCGGGACCCGCCAACGGCATACAGATGAAATTCGGAAAATATAAGGGAAGACTTGTATTCCCGATATATTACGGACTTGCCAAACTCCCGATGAAACTCACTTCGGCGGTCATCTACTCCGACGATCACGGCAAGACCTGGAAGCGCGGCGAAACGCCCCCGATCAAAGGACGTTATCCTGCCGACAAACCCATAATAATGCCCATGCGCACTTATCTAACGGAAAGCCAGGTGGTGGAACTCGAGAACGGAGATCTTCTTTGCTTCATGCGTAACCATCATCCCAGACGCCGCATTTACGTATCCCGTTCGACCGACGGCGGCGCCACGTGGACGGAACCCGAATTCTGCGAAGATCTGCCGCACTGCGTCTGTCAGATAACCGCGATAGCCTGTGAATACGAGGGTAAACGCGCCATACTTACCGTCAACGCCGCTTCTACCGAGAAACGCGAAAAAGGCGTTGCGAGACTCTCCCTCGACGAAGGCAGGACATTCCCGAAATCGCTCAAGATAACGGAGGGCGAATTCGTTTATTCTTCGGCTCAGATACTTAAGGACGGAACGGTTGGAGTGCTGTACGAAGACTGCACCAAACACGAGAATATCAAATTCACTAAATTCTCTTTGGACGAACTGGCATAACCGAGTTTTTCGGCTTTACGGAGTAACAAATACGGGGCGCCGCGGGCGCCCCGTTATTATTAAGCGGAATGTAGCAATGGCTTACACGTTATTTCTCGATAACCTTTTCGAGTTTGTTTCGGAATTTATCGGGAAGGCGCACGTGTTTGAAAAGGTGATGCAAGCCTATAAATATTATCACGCTTCCCGCTATCACGGGACCGGCAAGTATGAACATATCAGCGTTGTACTCGTTGCACAGCCCGAAGAACGCCCGGGTGACCGGGGTAAGGAAACTGAACACGAACAACGCGAGCAGCAACACGAGCATCACTATTCTTATCCAGCTGAACGGCACGCAAAGCTTGATGAGGAAGAGATATCCGACGGCAACCGTCACTATAACGGCTACGGTGGACAACTGGCTCTGGCTTATATCGAGCAACCTCGCGCAGAGAGACACCGTAACGACCGCTATCACTATCGTCAATGCGACCGGCAACGAATTCCTGAGTACCGTGGAGAGGAATTTGCCTTTCACTCTTTCTTTATTAGGCTCGAGCGCGAGAACGAAAGCGGGCGGACCTATAGTGATATAACCTATCAGAGTAAGGTTTTTCGGCAGGAACGGAAGATCGGAAGCGAGGATCATAAAGATCAAAGCAAAAAGTGTGCTGTAGACCGTCTTGATCAGGAACAGGCTTGCGCTTCTCTGGAGGTTGTTTATACACCGCCTTCCTTCCGCCACCACTTTGGGAAGACTTGAGAAATCGGAATCGAGCAGAACGAGTTTACTGACGTTCTTACTGGCGTCAGAGCCGGACGCCACGGCTATCGAGCAATCGGACTCGCGGAGCGCCATAACGTCGTTGATACCGTCGCCCGTCATACCTACAACATGCCCGTGCGCTTTGAGAGCCTTGACAAGCATTAGCTTCTGATCGGGCGTAACTCTGCCGAACACGGTATACTTTTCAGACGCTTCGTAAATATCGTTTTCGGTTACCAAAGTCGTCGCGTCGACATACCGTTCCGCATTTTTCACACCGGCGCGTTTGGCCACGCTCATTACGGTAACGGGGTTGTCTCCGGAGATTATCTTGATCTCGACGCCCTGTTCGTCGAAATATGCCAACGTGGCGGGCGCGCTTTCGCGTATCTTGTCGGCGATAAGAATTATTGCCGCAAGCTCCATGTTTTTAGGAAGCTTTTCTTCGGTAATGCGCGACGGCGATCGCGCTATTACCAGTACGCGCAATCCCAATGCCGAGTACTCTTCTATCTCTTTTACGAGAGATTTTTTCAGCTTGCCGAAGACGAATTCAGCGGCTCCCATCACGAGCGCGCCGTCGTTAAAATTGGCTCCGCTCCACTTGCGCGCGCTCGAAAACGGTATAATTTCTTCCGCTTCGAGATCGCATTCCGTTTTTTCCGTATACGCCGCTATCGCCTGCGAAGTGGGATTGTTGTCTCCGATATTCGCGGTGAGCCTTTTCATCAGGCGTATCGTTTCTTCGGCGTCGGCGGCTTTCGGCACAATGCCCGTTACTTCCATGCAGCCTTCCGTTATAGTACCCGTCTTGTCGAGGCACAGAACGTCCACTCGCGCGAGAGCCTCGGTACAATACAGATCCTGCGCGAGAGCCTGATGTCTTGCGAGCCTCAGCACGCTTACGCAGAATACCGCGCTCGTAAGCGCTACCAAGCCGCTCGGAATCATTCCGATGAGAGTTCCCAGAACGGTAAGCACCGTCGAGTTAAGTTCCGCCGCGCCGTGAGCAAAATACTTCACGCAGAATAGCGCTATTCCTATAGGCACTATTATCACCGACATAAACTTGATGACCTTCATCAGACTGCGGTAAATCTCGCTGTTCTGCGCCTTGAGTTTTTTTGCGCTCTCGGTTATTTTAGCGGCGTAATTGTCTCTCCCAACGTGTATGACGCGCACGAACGCCGAGCCGCTTATCACGAAAGAACCGCTCTTGAGCTCCTCGCCCTCGCTTTTCGCCACGGGGTCGGATTCGCCGGTTATAAGCGCTTCGTTGACTTCGAGTTTACCCTCTATGACCACCGAATCCGCGCATATCTGATCGCCTGCTTCCAACCTTATCACATCGTCCATAACGATGTCCTTGAGCATTATCTCCTTTTCCGCCCCGTCGCGTATCGCGATGACTTTGGGCGCGGACAATAACGACAACTTGTCTATCGTGCGCTTCGCCATAAGCTCCTGCACTATACCGATAAGACAGTTCACTATCGCCACGAGAAGATATCCGTAATTGGCAAGTCCCGCAAGATCGTGCGTGATAAAGAATGCCATGATCACGCCTATCACGGCAAAAAGTATATTGAAGAAAGTGAATATATTGGTACGCAATATCTGAGCGACGCTCTTCGTTTTGACGTTGACGTCGCCGTTGACCTTTTTCTCCGCTATGCGCGTTTTGACTTCTTCCGAGGTCAGTCCGGAGATCGTCGCCGTTAGAATTTCTTCCATATTTCCCTTCTGCAAATATAATTTATTATATTATAATTTATCTATTAACGAATTTCAACAAAAAACGCATTATATATTGCTCTTAATTCCCGAATTTACTGTTCTGCCGATATGCGTTACTTCCTCCGCGCGCCCTATTCGCGTGCGCGTTTACTTTGATAGTGCCGGACCTGTAGGTTTACAATACATTTGTTACACAGTCGCATATCCGTAACAAGAAGGAGAGAAAGGAAAGGTAGCCGGAAA
>CALVNM010000009.1 GCA_944349735.1 uncultured Clostridia bacterium
ATATACGGTCCGTGAATGACGTCGATACCGAAAAGTTCGGAGATCTGCGTCGCGGTGATAAGTCCGGAAACGACCGTTACGAGCGTACTGACGCCGAACGCACTGCCGCCGAAGCAGAGAATCTCTTTGAGATTCATGTATCTGCCCTTGGGCGGCTCTTTCCAGAACTTCTTGATCCAATCAATGATCCCGTTGACTTTATCTTTGAACTTGTTGGGGTTCGGCGCGGTGCCGGCGCTCTTGCTCTCGTTATCCATATGCCTCCTCTTGCGGCTTACGCCGCGCTCCCTTGCGCGCAAATACCCACGCACGTTATATACGGATAATAGTATAGCATACGGCGTGCGCACAGTCAATATAAGTTTTATATAAAATCCCCTCATAAACCGCGAAAAAAATCAGTCCTTCGCGCGTCGCTCCGGTAACGCAAAGGAGCGCGGTTTACGGAAAAACGGACGACTTCCGTCGTCCGCATCCGTCTTGCTTTATATTGCATAATATATTTGTTCAGGTATCCGTTTCTACTATTACGGTTTCCGTTTCAACGTTATTCTCCTCATTCCTGCGACCTCTGCCGAAGCGCCTTTTGCGCGAGCCGGCTCGCTTGACGTTGACGAATTTCTTCGGCTGCTCCGCGAGCGGCAGCACTCTCGCCATCATTCCGTTGAGATCGACGATCAGAAGCTTGCCGCGAAGCCCCGGTCTTCCGAGCAGTACCTTGACCGCTTCCGCAGCCTGGTTGCAACCTATCACGCCCGCGGCGAAACACACCACGCTCGGTTTGCTTTCCTCCTTTGCGTCGCCGTATATTTTTTTCAAGGTGTCGTCGCCCGGGTATATCGTCGATACGTGTCCGTGCCAGTGGCTTACGCCTCCCGTTATCATCGGGATACCTGCTTTTTTACAGGCATGCTGAAGATCGTATCTCGCGCGGATATTGTCGAGCGCGTCCACGACGAGATCGCATCCCGCGATAAGCGTATGCGCGTTCACTGCGTTGATACGCTCCGTGTACGCTTCCACTTCGCACCGCGCGTCCTCCTCGAACAGCTCCGCTATGCCTTCCGCCTTGTTCTTCCCCATAGTCCTTCCTATGCAGAAAACCTGTCGGTTATAATTGCTTTCCTCGAATTTATCGTAGTCGCACAGCACCAGTTTGCCTATCCCTATGCGGCTCAGCATCTCCGCGACGAATCCGCCCAGTCCTCCGCAGCCTGCGATAAAGACTGTTTTTTTGAGTAACGTCGCCTGTTCCTCCGGCGTTATTGCGCCGAGATTTCTTATAAACCTCGCGTCCATATATCCCTCTCGGATCGAAAATCACGCAGATGCGCGTGCGACTATATTTTATGCCCGTAACGCACTTTTGTCAATACGCGCCATTCCGTCAAAGGTAAAATAATCGAAGCTTCACGAACGATCACAGCGCGTTTACTGTACGGGAACACGGGAATAGACACTCGCGGTATTTTTTGTCCTTTTCGCGCGGTTGTCTGCGTCAAGGCAAAAAATTTATCGGTTATGACTATCCTCGGACAAGCAAAACGGAAAAGCCGCTCCTCCGCCGAGCAATTGAGTATTGAACTCTGCGCGCGGGTGTGTTAAAATATTTTAGTAAAAGAATGATGCGGACGCTTCGTCCGCAAACGGAGGAACTATGTCGACTTCTTACGGAGCTTATGCCGGAACGGTATTGAAAATAGACCTCACGTCGCGTACGGTATCCGATTATCCCGTAAGCGACGAAGACCGCAGGCTTTTCCTCGGCGGGAAAATACTCGCCGCGAGGATAATGAATGACTTTATCAAAGGCCCCATGGATCCCTACGGCGAAGAAAACGTCCTCGTCGTGTCGTCCTGCCCTCTCAACGCCACGGGCTGTCCTTCGTCGTCGCGTTTCAACGTAAGCACCGTTTCTCCGCTTACGGGACTTCTCACGAGCAGTAACTGCGGCGGAAGTTTCGGATGCGCCCTCAAGCGCGCGGGATACGACGCGCTCGTCATAACCGGAAAAAGCGAATCTCTTATCTATCTCGACATTACGCGCGACGGCGTGGAATTCAAGGACGCGGAGCATCTCAGAGGCAAAAAAACCATGGATACCCAGCGTTCCATAGGCGGAAAAAGCAGTAAGCTCGTCATAGGCCCCGCGGGAGAAAATCTCGTAAGATACGCCTGTGCCGTAAGCGACGAACGCGCCGCGGGACGCGGCGGCGTGGGCGCGGTCATGGGCTCCAAAAACCTCAAAGCCATCGTCGTGACAGGCACGAAAAATCCCGCCGTATATAACGAAAAAGCGCTTCGCAAGGTAAAAGCCAAATGGACGAAAAGACTTAAATCTCATCCGCTGACCGGAGAGCAGCTCCCGCGTCTCGGCACCGCCGCGCTTATCGCGAGCATGCAGCAGAAAAGACTGCTCGCCACCAAAAACTTTACCGACGGAAGATACGAAGGCTACAAATCCATTACCGGAGAAGAGCTTGCCGAAAAATTCCTTATCCGTAACAAAGGCTGTATTTCCTGCCCTATCCGATGCGCCCGCGTCGTCGAAGTGAACGGCGAATGCGTCAAAGGTCCCGAAGTAGAAATAATGGGACTTATGGGCGCCAATATCCTCAACGACGATCTCGGCGACATAATCCGTTGGAATTACGAGATGGACGAACTCGGAATGGACACGATCTCCGCTTCGGGCACGATCGCTTTCGCAATGGAACTCAAAGAGAAAGGGATGTGGGACTCGGGACTCGAATTCGGCAAGACCGATAACATTTCCGAAGTGCTCGAAGAGATAGCGTTCCGCTCGAGCGAACGGGGCAACAGGCTTGCCGAAGGCGCGAAAAGGCTTTCGGACGAATTCGGCGGCGAAGATTTCTGCATACAGGTCAAAGGCATGGAGCTGTCGGCATACGAACCGCGCGGCGCGGTGGGACAGGGACTGGGTTACTCCGTAGCCAACCGCGGCGGCTGTCACCTCAACGCAGGTTACGAAGTTGTCGTGGAAGGTCTGGGACTCACGATAAACCCCTACACCACCCACGGCAAAGCCGAAATCGCGGTCATGTTCCAGAATCTTATGGAAGCGGTGAGCGCGGGCGGCAACTGCCTTTTCACCACTTATGCGTTCTTCCCGTTCTTCCTGTTCAAGCGTCCTAACAGCTTCCTGTCCAAGACCGTAAACAAAGCGCTCCCCTATCTCGGGGGACCCCTGCACGTCATAAACAAATATCCGCATCTCGCGCATATACATCTTACGGCGATGCTCCCGCACACCAAAGCGCTCGAAGCTGCTACCGGCATGAAAATAACCATGGGCGACCTTATGCGCATCGGAGCGCGCGGTTTCAACCTCGAACGAATGATAAACGCGCGCATGGGCGTTTCGGCAAAGGACGACAAGCTCCCTAAACGCCTTACCGAAGAAGAACAGGTCCCCGGAGATCCTCGCACAAAGGTTCCGCAACCTCTTCTCAAAAAGAAATTCTATTTTGCGCGCGGCTGGGACGAGGACGGCAAGGTCAAGCCGAAGACCGCGAAGTACTATTCCCTGGACGCGCTCGACGACATCGGCGCACGCCGCTCGGACGCGGAGGCAAATATCGGTAAATAATGGTAACCGTAGAGTTTTTCGGTCTGTACCGACTTAATTATCATATGAAAAGCGTCGAGGTGGAAGCTTCCACCGTAAAAGAGCTGTTCAAAAAACTCTACGAAATAAACCCCTTCTACTCCGTTAAAGAACTGAAACATTCCATAGTCATAGTTAACGACGTGAATTTCAACGACCTCAAGAAGTACCGTACGCCTTTGAAAGACGGCGATCGCGTACTTATAATGAGTCCCGCGTCGGGAGGATGATATGTATACAGCCGCAATACTTACGATGAGCGACGCCTGTTACGCAGGCAGACGGGAAGACGGCGCTACGCCCGAAGTCGGTAAACTTCTCCTTTCTTCCGGTTTCGAAGTCAGGGAAACGGGACTTCTGCCCGACGAAAAAGACCTCATCGTCTCCGAACTTAGAAGTTTAGCCGCTAAAGGTTACGATTTGATCGTCACGACGGGCGGAACGGGATTCTCGGAACGCGACGTGACGCCCGAAGCGACACTCGCGCTCGGAGGAAGAAACGTCCCCGGAGTCGCGGAAGCCATGCGATCAAACTCCGCGAAATTCACCCCGCGCGCCATGCTCAGCCGCGGCATATGCGTGATATTCGGCAAAAGCGTTATAATAAACCTTCCCGGCTCTCCGAAAGCGTGCGTCGAAAATCTCTCGTTCGTTCTCGAGCCGCTCAAACACGGCATCGACGCCTTGAAAGGCACCGTTACGGAGTGCGCGAGATGATGAACGTTATCCCCTACGAAAAATCCGTCGCTCTGCTTGCCGATGCCTTCCGCGAGATCCTTTCCGTCGAAAAGGTAGCGGTCAAGGACGCATACGGTCTGATTTCCGCTCGAGACGTATTCGCTGTAGGCTCGATTCCTCCCTTCGCTCGCTCTACCGTAGACGGTTACGCATTGTCCTATAGGGACGCCTCCGCGGCTTCCCCGTCGGTACCGTCGCTGCTTACTCTCAAAGGCGAGGTACGCATGGGCGAAGTCAACGCCTTATCTCTCGAATCCGGAGAATGCTGTTACGTTCCCACCGGCGGCATGCTGCCCGCGGGCGCGGATTCCGTACTGATGATCGAAGACGCCGAAGTACTGAACGGCGAAGTTTACGTTTCGCGCGCCCTTCGTAAAGGCGAAAACGTCCTCGACCGAGGCGCTGACGTCAAAGAAGGAGATGCGGTGCTTCGCTCGGGATGTCGGATCTCTTCCGCCGTCATAGGCGTGCTGCTCTCCATCGGCATCACTACGATAGACGTATTCAAGCCGCTTACTTACTACGTGGTTTCTACGGGAGACGAGTTGGTATCGCCCTACGACGAATGCCCGTTAGGCAAAATCAGGGATACCAATACCTCGATATTGGTATCCGAATTATCGAAAATAGGAACTGTCTCCGGTTCGGTTCTCGTCCGCGACGACTATCCCGCGCTGCAAGAAGCGGTGCGCCACGCGCTGTCTTGCGCAGACGTAGTCATACTCAGCGGAGGAAGCTCCGTGGGCAAATCCGACTTTACTTCCGACCTCTTCCGCGAATTCGGTTCGATACTTTTCGGCGGAGTCGCCGTAAAACCCGGCAAACCCACCCTCGCCGCATGCGCGAAAGGCAAATTGCTCGTAGGGCTTCCCGGTCATCCCATGGCGGCATATGCCTCCTGCCGACTTATCCTCGTGCGCGCTTTATTCAAAGCCTGCGGCTCCGACCTTCCCGCTCCTATAGTCTGCCGCGCTTCCAAAAATTTCCCCGGAGGCAAAGGAAGGACGGCGGTGATCCCAGTGAAGTTACGTAATTCCCCCGAATACACCGGAGCAGAACCTCTCTTCTATCAGTCCGGTATGCTGTCCGTGATAAGCTCCGCGGACGGCTTCGTTCTTCTTCCCGATCACGCAGAGGGCGTCGACAAGGACGCTCCCGTGGAGGTTTATTTAATATGAGAGACAGATACATATCCAACAATCCGCTCGAGAAAATAGAAGATTATCTCGCCCTTTTCCGCGGCAGAACCGCGGGCGTCGAGATCATACCCACCGAAGACGCGCTCGGAAGAGTATTGAGCCGCGCGGTCTACGCCAAACTTTGCGATCCCGTATACAATGCCGCCGCCATGGACGGCATAGCCGTTTCCTCGGAAGCTACCGCCGCGGCAAGCGAAAAAAATCCTCTCGTCCTTAAAGAAAACGAGGACTTCGTCTATGTCAATACCGGCAATTCCGTGCCCTCACGTTTCGACGCGGTGATAATGATAGAGGACGTTATCGATATCGGATGCGGCAAGGTAGAGATCACCTCTCCCGCAGGCTCCTGGCAGCACGTCCGCGTAAAAGGCGAAAGCATCGTCGCGGGCGAAATGATACTCCCTTCCCGCCGCAGGATACGCCCCGAAGATCTCGCCGCTATATATGCGGGCGGCAATACGGAAGTAGAAGTTTTCCGCATTCCCTGCGTAGGCGTCATCACCACGGGAGACGAGATGGTACCGCGCCCCGAAGACGTAGGCGAAGGCAAGCTTCTCGAGAGCAATTCCAAACTTTTCTCCGCATTGATAAAGGAATGCGGAGGTCGCGCGAAAGTTTACCCCACCGTAAGCGACGATCCCGACGCGCTCACCGCGGCTATAAATAAAGCCGTCGACGAATGCGACGCGGTCATAGTCAATGCCGGAAGTTCGGCAGGAACGAAAGACTTCGCCGGGAAAGCCGTCTCCGCTCTCGGAGAAATATATCTCCACGGTCTCGCCGCAAAGCCGGGAAAGCCGACAATACTCGCTACCGTACGCGGTAAGCCCGTCGTGGGCATACCGGGGTATCCGGTATCGGCGTACATCGCGTTCGGTCTGACGGTTAAGCCCGTCGTCGAAGCGATGACGGGATGCTCCGCCGAAAAAGAAGAGCGCACGACGGAAGCGATCCTCACGCGCAACGTGGTAAGCTCTCTCAAAAACACCGAATTCGTCCGCGTATCCGTAGGAAAGGTAAACGGTAAACTCGTCGCCACCCCTCTCGAGCGCGGTGCCGCCCAGATAATGAGTCTCGTAAAAGCTGACGGGTTCCTGACCGTAGACCGCTATTCCGAGGGTTACGCCGGCGGCAGCAAGGTGGAAATAGCCCTGCGCAAGCCGCTAGGAGAAATCGAAAAGAATCTCGTCGTCATAGGCAGTAACGATCTTATTATAGACGTTATCGGAGAGCACGTGCCTCTGACCTCGGCGCATGTGGGAAGCATGGGCGGAATAGTCGCCATGCAGAAAGGAGAATGCCACATCGCGCCGATACATCTTTTGGATCCCGAGACCGGAGAATACAATATTCCCGCCGTCAGAAAATACTTCCCGAACGAAAAAATGGTCCTGATCAAAGGCGTAGGCCGCACTCAGGGTCTCATGCTTCCCAAAGGAAACCCCTTAGGCATAACCTCTTTCGAGGACGCGGTAATGCGCAGATTAAGGTTTGCCAACCGTCAGCGCGGAGCGGGCACTCGTATACTGACCGATTATCTTCTCGCGGGACTCGGTAAGGACGGAGCCGCGCTCAAGGGCTACGACAAGGAATTCTCCACCCATCTTGCCGTCGGCATGGCGGTAGAGAGCGGCGCCGCCGATTTCGGCATGGGAGTAGGTTCCGCCGCGAATACTCTCGCACTCGATTTCATACCCGTGTACGACGAGGAATACGACTTCCTCGTACGCGAATCCGACCTCGGAGACGAGCGCGTACGAAAATTTGCCGATTACATCGTAAGCGCGGATTTCCTCGCCAAGCTCAAAGAGTTCGGAGATTATACGGCTCCGCGCATAGGAGAGATCGTCAGGTGTTAGACGGATACGGAAGAAACATACGATACGCACGCATTTCGGTAACGGATCTGTGCAATCTGAAATGCCGATATTGCAAACCCCGTCCCGTCCCCAAACTCAGGCACGAAGACCTCTTGAGCGTGGACGAGATAATCACCCTCGGGACGGACCTTTGCAACAAAGCGGGTTTTACCAAGATCCGCCTTACGGGCGGCGAGCCGCTCGTGAGGAAAGGGATCGTGCCGATAGTACGCGGAATATGCGCCGTATGCCCAGATGTGGGCATTACGACCAACGGCATACTGCTTGCGACATACGCGGAAGAACTGCGCGACGCGGGTATCCGGCGCGTCAACGTAAGTCTGGACACGACGGACGAAAACGTCTACCGTGCAGTCACTGGCGGCGATCTCCGTAGCGCTCTCGCGGGCATAGAAGCCGCGCGGGCGGCGGGACTCGGACTGAAGCTGAACGCCGTACTGCAACGCGGCGTGAACGACGATCCCCTGCCGCTCATGGAATACGCGGAGTCCGTCGGCGCGGAGCTCAGAATGATAGAGATGATGCCTTTCGCTTCCACTCTCCGCTATGCGGGCGAACGGGCGCTGAACGCGGAAGAATGGGCGCGTTCGCTCGGTATGGAGCCTTCGGGCGTCGACGGCAAGGTGCGGAAATACTCTTATCGCGGGCACGAAATAGGTATCATCGCGGCGCTGAGCCGTAACTTCTGCGCCGAATGCAATCGCATACGCATCACCTGCACGGGCATGCTGCTGCCCTGCTTACACGGCGCGCAGGCGTATCCGTTGCGCGACAGGATAGGCACGGAAGACTTTAAGGAATATCTGCGTTACGTACTCGCGCTCAAGCCGTCCTCTCACGGTCTCGGCGAAGGCAATTATCAGAAAATAGATATGGGAAGCATAGGAGGATAAATGGAACTCAATCATTTCGACAATAACGGCAACGCCCGCATGGCGGACGTAAGCGGTAAAGACGTCACGTTACGCGAAGCGGTGGCAAAGGGAAGGATAAAGATAAGCCCCGCCGCTCTCGCGCTCATCGGGGGCGGCAATAAAAAAGGCAACGTACTCACCACGGCTACGGTAGCGGGAGTACTCGCCGCGAAGCGTACCTTCGAAGTTATACCGATGTGCCACGTCGTGGCACTCGACAACGTGGAAATAAACTACGAGCTTCGTGCGGATTCGATAGAGATAACGGCAAAGACGGTCTGCCACGGCAGGACGGGAGCGGAAATGGAAGCGCTCCATGCCGTAAGCGTGGCGGCGCTTACGATATACGACATGCTGAAAGCCGCCGACAAAAGCATGACGATAGAAAACGTAAGGCTCGTGTCGAAAACGGGCGGCAAAAGCGGCGACGTGTTCAACATATAGAAACCGATAAAAAAGGAGAACTCCATGGAAAAAGCAACGGTCATCGCCGTAAACGTCAGCGAAATAAAAGGCACTTCCAAGCACACCGTACCTTATGCGGAATGTCTCGTGAACTACGGTATAGCGGGCGACGCGCACGCGGGACCCGGCAAACGGCAGATAAGTTTACTCGGCGTCGAGAGTATCGAGAACTTCAAACGCGACAAAAAAGACGCGGTGGGTCTATGCGAAGGGAAATTCGCGGAAAATCTCACCACGCGCGGGATATGTCTCTATAAACTTCCCGTAGGCACCGTCCTGCGCATCGGAACGGCCGTACTCAAAGTGAGTCAGATAGGTAAGAAATGTCACGCGGACGAAGGCTGCGAAATAGCGCGCAAATACGGTATCTGCGCGATGCCGAGAGAAGGTATATTCTGTACCGTCGAGGAAGCGGGCGTCATCCGCGCCGGCGACGAAATAACAGTCGAAAATTCCGTCAGCCGTTGACGGAAAGAAACTTTTTAAGTTTGTCCGAACGGGGATTTCCGAACGCTTCCGCGACGCTCCCCTTTTCTTCGACCCTGCCTTCGTCAAGGAATATCACTTCGTCGGCGAGCCTTCTCGCCTGCGCGGGCGAGTGTGTGACTATCACTATCGCGGGACGCGATCTTACAAAATAATCTTTCAAAAATTTCTCCGCTTTTTCGACGGCGTTCACGTCCATGGCGGCGGTGGGTTCGTCGAGGATAAGCAATTCGTGCTCCTCCATCATAAGTCTTGCGAGCGCGAGCTTTTGCGTTTCGCCTCCTGATAACTTCTTAGCGTTCTTCTTACTCATTTCTCCTAACCCGAAATCTGCAAGGAGTCGCCGCGCCTTATCCCTTATCGCTTTCCTTCCGCGCAAAGGCTGCCCGAGAAGCATATTTGCCGTCAGAGACATATCGAAAGCAAAACTTTTCTGCGGCATATATCCGGTTTCGGGTTTCTTGCCGTCGTATATTATTTCTCCGTCGCCTTTCAGGACACCGGCAAGTATTCCGGCAAACGTCGATTTACCGCTGCCGTTACTTCCCATAACGGCGTATACCTTACCCCTTTCGAAACGCAGTTTATCAACGTCGAGCACCGTGCGTTCGCCGTATTTTTTCGTGACGGATACTTCAACCATTTCTTTTTTTCAACCCCGCCTGAAGCGCCGAAGCGATAACGTTAAGTCCGAGCACTATAAGCATGAGGATAATGCCCAGAGCGAGCGCCAGAGAAAATTGTCCCATATTGTAATTCAAGGCTATGGCTGTAGTCATGACGCGCGTTTTGTGTAGAATGTTGCCGCCCACTATCTGTACCGCGCCCACTTCCGCGATACTGCGCGAAAACGCGAAAAGATATGTGGCGACGAGCTGATATTTGGTCTCGTTCACGGCAAGCAACGCAATTTTCGCCTTATTTAGTCCCATTCCGGCGGCGGTGTCGCGCATGGCGTCGTATGCGGGAGCAACGGCAGTCTCGGTGAAACCCGCGACGACGGGGGTTATGAGTATGACCTGGGCTATCACCATAAGTTCAACCGAATACATCAAGCCGAGCTTGCCGAAAGGTCCCGTTCCAGAAAAAAGCAGATATACGAGTATTCCCACCGCTACGGCGGGAAGCCCCATGAGCGTTCGCATTATCAGCACTACTATGCGCCGTCCCGGGAAGCGCGCCACTCCCACGAGCGCACCTATCGGCACTCCTATGAGCATGGCGTACAGCGAGCTTTGCACGCTCATTTCCATCGTCGTCGCCACTATCTCGTTGAGCAACGTATTGCCTTCGCCCATCAGGGCGAAGGCTTTCTCGAATGCGGCGGTCACGTTACTCCACATAAATTATGCGGCTTTGGTAAGGCTCTCGTTAGCCATAGTAAGACAGGCACCCATACCCTGCCCCGCGGAAATATACCAGTTCCCTTCGGGGGCTTCGGAGGTCTTGCCGCCGGTAATGTCTATCGAGACCAATTTAAGTCCGGTAGCCTTCCAGAGATTGACTTCGGCGGTGTGCGTGCCCGACGCGTCTCCGCGGGACACGAAGTTGTATCCGCCCGCGGCTATGGCTTTGAATGCGTCGGTGATGTTCGCGGCGTTCTTTACGCCTGCAGGATCGGAAGCGGGTCCTATCAATACGAAATAGTTATACATAAAACTTATGCGCGCGGGATATACGGCGTCGTACGCTTCGCCGCTGAGTCCGGCTACTTCTCTTGCGTATCCCTCGTCGATGAAGGCTTTTTCCTGAGAAGCGGAATGCACGAGCAGAAGGTCGGCGTTACCGTCTTTCGCCGCGCTGATCGCGGCGCCGGTGCCCGCCGAGGACACCTCGATATTCCAACCCGTAGCTTCCTCGAATTGCCCTTCGAGATAGCCTAAGAGTCCGGTATCGTTCACGGAAGTCGTGGTCGAAATGCTTATGACGTTATCGCCCGTACCGGAATAGGCAAGCGCGCTCGCCTCGCCTTCGTAAACCTTCGCGCCGTCGATGAGATAGAAAAGCGCTTCGTTATAGTCGGCTTTGCCGAAATCAGCTATCAACGCGCGAGTAGAGGGCATGCTCATCCATTTGATAAAAGCGTCTGCTCCCGCCTCATTGATAACGACGTCCGTACCGGCAAACGCCTCGGCGTCGCCGTCCACCGCTATCATCGAATATGTATTCTTCAGTGCGTCGTCCTGTTCGTACAGAAGGGTAAGATTGGGTATCTTGTCGCCTTCGGCGTTTCTTTTGAACGAAAGGTATGTGCCTTTGTCGCTCAGAACGTAAGCGCCGTATGACGTCGCGCCGTCATCGTTATCCTTACACGCGGCGAGCGCCGCCACTGCCGTACAGAGGACGGCAAGGCACAACAAAACTGTAATAAATTTCTTTTTCATGGCTCTCTCCTTTCCACAACGGGAGGCTCCGCGGTTTCCCGCGAAACCCCGGTCGGCACGCCATAGCCGCCGCCTTAGGCAAGCCGACTCGGATAGATCATCGGAATGTAAAAGATTTTCCGATTATTAAAATGATAGCATAATCGCTCTCGTTTGACAATACCCCTCTAAATCAGACGGAACGTAAACTTCACGGGATTGTGATCGGAATACGCAAATCCGGTATCCACGTTCTCTATAGATACGGTCGCCACGTTGTCGGACACTATGAATCCGTCCAGTACGGTAAGATAATTCACACCGGGAGTATAAGGTATCTCCGCCGCGCGGCAAGTGCCCGTTCCTTCTTTCGACGCTACCACGCGGAAGTTCTCGCCCACCATATCGCTCGTGAGCGGATATGCCCAAGTAGGCGTTTTCTGCTCGGTGGGGAAGGTGCCCAAACTGTCGGCAAGCTCGTGATTGAAGTCGCCGCCTACGATAACGTAATTCCCCTTCGCGTATTCCGCCGCCATGAATTCTTTCAGCATCTCCAGTTGCTGTTCGCGTATCGTGCCGCCCTCGTCGTAAGCCGACATGTGGCTGTTGACGAGCACCAGTTCGCCGCCTCCTTCGACCGCGATCCTGTTGACAGCGAAGCAGCGGTCGAGATCGAAAAACTTGGCGAATCCCGTATCGAGCGGATAACTCCTTCTCACTGCGGAAGTAACGGCATACTTCGAATAGGTAGCCAGTCCCGCGGTGCTTTTTCCGTGATGGTCGTTAAGAGGATACATAAGATACGCCGAATGGAAATTGACCGCGAAACTACGGCAGTAATTCCCAGTCAAACCGGAATTGATCATATCGTATTCGTTAACGTGATAACTTCTGTCCGCCTCGGTATCTACTTCCTGCACGAGTATGAAATCGGCGTTCACCGCATTCAATACTCCTATCGCTCCGTTCACGTCGTCGAGAACGTGTTGCTTGTCGATCGCCTTCCCGTATTTACCCGTCACCACCGTGCCGTCGAGCATTTCGCCCGAATCCATAAAGAAAGAAAAATCGGGAGAATAGGCTCCGAAACCTATATTATAAGTTACCGCAACATAATCTTTATTGACGACAAGCTGCGTAGGCAATCCCGAGACGTTCTCCACCTCGAGAGTAAGGTTGTCCTCTATCCTGTCGTACTCGAATACCACGTACAGTACGTATCCCGCACCCGCAAGCACTACCAGCAACACGACGGCGAGTAAGGTTATCCCCGTTATTTTCAAAGCCTTCCTGACATTCGCTTTTTCCATACAGACCTCCGGCGACGATATTCTTACTTAATGATTATAACATCAACGGCGCACGTTTACAACGGGGGTTTTCATTTCCGCGCGCGCATATCCTCAAATCGTTTGCATACGGGGGCGATTTGGGTTTATAATATCGAAAAACTATCGAGAGGCATCGATTTATGACCCATCCCGAAGACAATCTCACGTTGAAGCGCTCCAATCACACCTGGTCCGGAAGATTCGGCTTCCTTATGGCGGCGGTAGGCTCCGCCGTGGGACTCGGCAATATCTGGCGTTTCCCTTACCTCGCGGGGCAGCAAGGCGGAGCCATTTTCCTCATAGCTTACGTCATTATGGTCGTCGTAATAGGATTTTCGCTTATGATAGCGGAATTCACTATCGGAAGACACGCCTCCCGCAACGTCATAGACGCGTACTCCGTTGCCGGCAAGAAATGGGGGTTCACGGGCGTCATAAGCTGTATAGCTTCTTTCGTGATCGTCTCTTACTACAGCGTCATAGGAGGTTGGATAATCCGTTACGCCGTGGGATATATGGACGGAGGAAGTTTCGTGGCGGGCGGCGATTACAACCAAGTATTTTCGTCTTTCATCTCCAATCCCTGGATGCCTGTCGTCTTCCTTATCGTATTCATGGCGATTTGCCTTACCATAATATTGCTCGGAGTAAAGAACGGCATCGAGCGCGTCAATAAAATACTTATGCCCCTCCTCTTTGTCATGCTCGTATTTGTCATGATCGTCGCTCTTACCATGAAGGGCGCCGTCGAGGGAGTCAAATTTTTCATAATTCCCGACTTCGGCAGGATAGACGCTTCGGGCGGTATAATCGGTATTTTCTTGGCGGCTCTCGGTCAGGCGTTCTACTCGCTTTCGATAGGACTGGGCATAGGCACTACCTACGGAAGCTACGCAAGCAAAGAAATAAGCCTTACGAAAAACACTCTCCTCATCTGCGTGTCCGACACCATAGTGGCTATGGTAGCGGGATTTGCGATACTACCCGCAGTATTCGCGGCGGGTGAAGAACCTACGGCGGGCGCGGGACTGGTATTCGTGGTACTGCCCGCGGTATTCAACGCCATGCCTGCCGTACTCGGCAGTATAGTGGGAGTGGTATTCTTCCTGCTCGTACTTTTCGCGGCGGTCACATCGGCTATCGCTCTTATAGAAGTCAACGTGGCGGTGGTCGTGGAAAAATTCAAACTGAACCGCAAACTCGCCGCGGTGATAGTAGTCGGCGCGGCTACTCTTGTGGGCGTGCTGGTCTCGCTCTCGCAGGGAGGACTTTTCGGAAAAGCCGATCTTCTTACCATATTCGATACTTTCTCCAATACCTTCCTCCTCCCTCTCGTAGGCATACTCACTTGCATCTACGTGGGTTATATATGGAAACCCGCCAACGCGGTCAAGGAACTCGCGGCACACGATCCCGCATCGGCGCGTCCCTCGTTCGTTGCGGTCTGGTCCGCCAATATCAGATACGTCTGCCCTGTGCTTATAGCCGTTCTCTTCGTTTACGGCATAGTGGATCTGTTCATCTGAACCGAGATACCCGTCTTACCCGGAAGCTTTCCGCTTCCGGGTTTTTTATTTTACTTATTCCGCTCCTCTCGGAGCTGCTCTGCGGAAAGACGCCTTTTATTTCCTCGCCGTATCTCCGTCAAGCGTACAGCGTCGCTTAAAGTATACACCGCCCCTCCCGAGGCGCATTATTCCGCGCCCGCGCGCAGTCGCTCGAGCACTTTTCTTCGTTACCCGTAACGCGACGCCGTAAAGCGTTAAACGAGTTATCTTATCGGTTAGAAGCATGAAAAAGGACTCCCTTACAGGAGTCCTTCATGTCACTTACGTTAAGGATCGCTATTCCTCGGTCGCCGACTCGAGCATCGCTATATTGTCGTCGTTGGAGAACTTGCCGAGCTGAGAAGCCGTCTGAGAGTTGGAATTATGCGGTTGAACCTTATTGAGATCGAGATAATAGGTATTGTCCTTTACGTCGGAATTGAAGAAATAGATGCAACCGAGCACTTTATCGAGCTTCTGCCACGTCGTGTTATAAGTGGTGCCGTAAAGAGATACGGCGCTGTTTATCTTGACGTTATAAGCTCCGTTTCCGTCGGACTCGAGCACGTCGATCTTATAAAGCGCGTTGCTCACGGTGTAATATACGGTAACCACGCCGTCATTGACGGCAACGTCCGCAACGCTCACGGAAGAACCTTCTATCACCACGTCGGTCACCCATTTGCCCTCTGCGTTCTTGCGCAGATAATCGACGGAATCGGAATCGATGGCGAGGATGTTGTCGGCGTCTATATATTTGATGCCCGTATAAGTTATGCCGGTGGTGTAACGTACTTCCTTTGCGGAATCGAACGCGAAACCGTCGGTGAAATCGTAGGCATACACGCCTTTGGATTTAGTATTGCTGCCGCTGTCGGTCTTGGTATATACGAGCCTTATGCCCTCTCCTCCTACGAAATAGCTGTCGAGAAGGGTTATCGAATATCCGCCGGGATGCGCAAGACTTGCGGCAGGATAGGACGAAAGACCGTCTATCGCTTTCACGGGAGAGCCGCCCGCTCTGTATGCCCATACGGTATTGTTGGTGGCGTAGCTGTTCTCCGCGGCCTTTGTGTAGAATACGGTATTTTGCATCGCGTTGGCGTTGTCGGCGTAATCGGCGAAAGTATACGCGACAAGTTCTTTGTCGACGAGAGAATCGTTGAACTTCTTGCTGTTGAGATCGATGACGTGAAGCTCGCTGTCGCTGTTTACGTAAGCGATATAATCGCCGCACACTCTGTATACGGGAGTATAGTCCTTGAATTCGGCTATGACCTGCGTGCCGGTGCCGTCGAGACGGGTGCGCATGAGATCCATTTCCGAAGTCTTGGCATTACCGCTGCCGTCCTGATCGATCGAAGGGGTGGTATAATAAATATACTCGCCGGACACGACGATACCTATATCCGCATTCGTGTTATATACGTTTTTGGGGACTATCGTCTTGAGAGTCGAAGTAACGGGAACGCCCGAAGCGTCCAGTTCCACGCGCATTATGGCGCCTTTCACGACTTTACCGAATTCGTTAAGTCCGTCCTGTCCCGCGTATCCGTTGATGAAATACAGATATTTACCCGCTTTGACAGCCAATCCTCCGTTGGAAACGACGTTGTCTATACCGTTGAAATCCGTTTCCACGGCGTCCTGCTTATAATTCTCCTTGCAGCCGACAAGGGCGAGGCACATAACCGCGCACATTATCACGCAAACGACTGCAAAAAACGCTTTTTTCTTCATAATATCTCCGTTGAAGATTGATTTCGTTTTTTAATTATATAATAAAGGGCAGCTATTTGCAACCCTTTTTCGCTATTCGCCGATCAACTCGCATACCGAACCCATGGCATAGGTGGGACGTATATCGCTTGCAGCGAGCATTTCGGGCGTAGTTTCGCCGGTAAATACGGCTACCGAAACGAATCCGTTATTCACTCCGAAAAGTATGTCCGTATAAAGTCTGTCCCCTACCATGGCTATGCGTTCGGCGGGTACGTCGTAGAGATGCTTCACTATCTCCGCCATGGCGGCATAAGGTTTACCGCAGTACACGGATACCTTTTTACCCGAAGAACACTCCAATAGCGCCGCCAGAGAACCCACGTCGGGCATGTCGCCTTTGTCCGAAGGACATATTTTGTCGGGATGAGTGGCTATGAATTCGCTTCCCTTGCCGAGAAGCACGTTGGCATGCCAGAATTTATCGTAAGTAATGCCGGTATCGAACGCGAGCAAAACTATATCGGCATTCTCTTCGTCAACGGTTATGCCCGCCTCCCGCACAGCCCTTTCGAAGGTGGGAGTCCCGATCGGATATACGCTTTTGCCCGCGCGCTCGGTCGTAAGGAAATGTACGGTCGCGGTAGCGGAAGTAACGATCTGCTCCGCTTTAGCCGGATACCCCATCGACGTCAGTTTCTCCACGTATTCGGCGGGGTCTTTAGAGCTGTTATTGGTCAGAAAGCAAACTTTTTTGCCCGCTTCTTCGAGCGATTTCAAAGCGTCTATCGCGCCGGGCACCGGCGTGTCGCCGAGATAAACGGTGCCGTCGAGATCAAATAAAAACAAATCGGCGTCTACGGTAACTTTCATATTAACCTCGTCTTATGTATGGGGCTTGGTCACCCTGTTTCGTCAGTTAATGCGTCTATAAACCCGCTCCTAGCAAGGAGCGCGGCAAAACCCGAGTCGCCTTCCGTCATGTCTGCGGCAAGCACGAGATCGTTGAGCAACATGTCGAGGCTCGCTCTCGCCCCTCCCGACTCTACCAGGTAGCGGTCGAGTACGGCTTTGAGATCGCTTTCCGACGGCGCATATCTCGCCGTCAGCGTACGGTAAGAATCGAGATTGGGTACGCCCGAAGCACTCCCGCCTTTTCGCTTAAGTCCCGTCTTTTCGGCGAGAATACGCGCGCGCACCTCGTCTTTCCCTAACAATATACTACAAAAGCCGAAGTTTGTAAATCGTATAGTCAGGAAAACGATTATATAGCACAGGAAAAAATATGCCCCTAGAGGTCGCGTGTCCTTCTCCTCGGGATATAACCCGGCAGCCGTACGTAAAAATCCCCTGTCGCCCTCGTTAAGGCGGGCTTTGATGTCTGCCGTACGCAATATGAGATCCTCCGCCGAGATCTCCAGAAAAAGGTTGTCGCGGGCGTCTTTGAGAAGCTCCCTTGCTGTAGTCTCGTTGGGACCGCGACGAGCCGAACACGACCTGTTGAGCGCCTCGGCGTAAGAACCGAAAGCGCCTGCAAAAGCCGACGCGTATAAATATCCGCAATCTCCCGATACGTCATAAAATATCGCTTCAGGGTATCCGCATTTTATATTCAGGTTACCCGATATTATAGTATCTTCAAAAGCGCAACCGTAAGCGAAATCGATTGCGGCAACGACGGGAAGTTCCTTGGCGATAGTTCTTATAAGCCTGAACTCCCTTTCTTTCCCGGAACAGACGAACATCCTTACGCTCTCGTCGGGAGCGCTTTTCTCTACGTCCACAACGGTATTGCCCACCGCTGCGAGAGCTTCGCCGAGTCCTCCGCAGCCGTCCGCTATGCCCACTTTGCCGCGCGGATACTTGCGCGCGACGTATTCTGCCGCGTCGCGTACGGCATGCCGAGAAAAGTATATTTCCATAACGGAATTATACTTCGGCTGAGCATGCGCAAAAAGGCGATTATTCGCTGTTTTTGATTTCTTTGGGCTTACGTCTCAGTACGACGGAAGCGAGGTTATAGACGAACGCCGCTACAGGTACTCCGAGGACCAACCCCCAGAATCCGAAAAGTCCTCCGCCTACGACTACCGCGAGCAACACGTAAAAGCTCTTCAGTCCGACGTATTTACCCACTATCGCGGGATACGTCGTGACCTGCTCGATCTGCTGCAGCACAACTACTATCGCAAGGAAAACGAGCGCTTTACCGGGAGATACGGTAAGGACTATGAGGAAACCCGCCGCCCCGCCTATATATCCGCCCAACATGGGTACGAGATTCCCCGCCGCGACGACTACCGCTACGAGCAAAGCATACGGCACCTTGAATGCCAGAAAAGCTAGATAACATGCTACGCCGAATATGAGCGCTTCTACTGCCTGTCCCGCGAGAAAGCGCGAAAACTTATCCGCGGCGGCTCTCAGGGCGCCTTTGACAAGGGCGGCTTTGCTTTCGTCGAATATCCTGTCGACGATCGCGTACAGACTGCCGGCAAGGCTTTCCTTGGACGCCAGCATCATGACTCCGAGCGCTGCGCCTATGAAGAGATATAACGCTTCTTTCAATGTGTTTACGGCTATCTCCGCTATGTCGGGAAGCTTCTCCGACAGGAATTTTTCGCCTTCGGCAACGAGCTTGGACAATACGCCGTCCACGGAATTGCCGAATATAGGAGCATCTCCTTCGGTAAAACTTTTAAGCCCTTCTTCGAGCTTGGAAAAACTTTCTTTAAGCTCCGGTAGCGCAAGATAAGCCACGGCCGCCGCCGTTCCCGCAAATAAGAAAAGCGTGATAGCAAGCGACAGCGGCCTGCGGATTTTATTCAGCATAGGCGAGCTGAGCAGAGTCTTTTCGAAAAATTTAAGCGGCGCGTTAAGCAGCAACGCGAAGACTACGCCCACGAATACGGGATATGCCGCCTCGGTCACAGCTTGCGCCAGCGATCGCGTGCTGTTGAGATCGGCGGCGAAAAGAATCAGCACGACAGCGGCAAGCAAAATGAATTTTTTGTTCATAGTGAATTTACTTTAGTATGCGTACCGTGAAAATAATTATCGCCGCACATCAAAAAAAAACGCCTTCCCTCCCGGAAAGGCGTTTCGACCTCAAATGAGTCTCACTCGTCCGACCATCCTTCGAACGTGACCGCGTTCTCTCGGAAATCGTTCTGCACACGGATGTCGTTGCGTAACGGCGTATTGGTCTTAATGGCGATGTTGTTTAGCAGGAATTCGTTGCCGAATATAGATACTTCGGAATCGAAAGAGCCGATATATACCGCCGCGCCGCGCGTATTGCGGAAACTGTTGTCGTTGAGAGTTATGTCTCCTGTAGCCGCATTGACTCCCATATTGTTGTAGTAGAATTCGGAATCGGATATGTTTACGGCTCCGGATTCGAGATAGACCGCCGTGGAATAATAACGGAATACCGACTCCTTGATCTCTATCACTCCGGAATATCCGGTTCTTGCCCTGATACCCACGGAATCAACGATGATATTGGTACCGGAACCGATAAACTCGGCGCGCGAGACCGTGACGGAACCCGCGCCGGAACCTACGCTTACGGAAGCTGAGGAAGCCTTGGGCGCGAAGGATACTATATCCAGAGTCACGTCGCCGGCATTAACGGTTACCGAGCCGAATACCACGGCTATCTTCTCTTCCTGCGCGGTAAGATCGTATGAGCCTATAATAGCCACGGAAGCGTTCTTCGTAACGGTTATGTCTCCGTAATTACCCGCCATAAGATACCAACGTACCGTGTCGCCGTCCTTCAGTGTAGCGAGCGCCGCGTCGAGAGCGGCTTTATCGGAGATGACCAAGGCTCCTGCGCTGCGCGCCACTATCTCGTACGTGCCGTTTACGACGGTGATGTGGTAATTCTTGTTGGAAGGTATCGCATTGAACCTGAGGTCGTAGCTGCCTACCATGTGCTTATAAGTCAGCTCGCCGCCCGTCCAGCCTATGTCGAGATCTCCGAAAATGGCGATCGTGTCGGTACCTACCAATCCCGGCTCGGACGGATCGACGGTCCAAGTCACGGTCACGGAAGAGTCGAAAGGCTTGAGCTGTTCGAGATATTCCGACTCAACCTTATTGATATTGACGGTTATCTCGCGCGGCGTGATGATCACTTCGCGTTCTATAAGCGTTCCGAGAGTGGGCACTCCGGGTTCTCCGGTATTGTAGCTGGGCCAGTTGTTGCCGCCGTAGACCTTGACGGTTACGAGATAAGTACCCGCGTCGCGTATCTTGGAACCTACGGGCAGCTGCTCGCCGCTCTGAGTCTTATATATAAATTCAAAGCGTATGTCGGTATTGGTCACAGGCTCGTCCCCTATCACCACTATGGCGTCGCGGTAAGTTCCGTTATATTCCATCTCGCCCTTCACCGAATACTGTATCTCGGGTTTGACTATATGGATGACTATCGTGAACTGCATTCCGGCGTCCATGGTATAGTTGCGCTGATCTTCCACGAAAGTCATTCTCATTATATAGTGACCGACGTTGATGGGACGCAGTACGGGATTATACGCGGGATTGGTGTTTTCGGGATCGTACGAAGCGTAGATAAGTTCGTAACTCGCGCCCTGCGGCACTCCGCCGATCATCGGAGAATGCTCGTTGCCGTCGTAGGTGTAAGTCACCTGCTTGACCATTACGGAGCTTTCTCCGCCCGATCCGTTGACGTAGGTATATTCGCTTTCCGTTATCGGCACGTCGTCGCCGGTATGGAAATAAATATCCTCTGCGTAAATGACGCATTTGTTGATCCTGAGAATGTATGTCACCGAACCGGTTATGTTGTAATCGTCGCCCTCCGCTACGGTGATACGGATACGGTAATCGGGCGCGCCGTCGAGCTTGACCGCGACGGGTTGCTCGTTCTGCCAGCTGAGACCTCCGTCGATACTGTACTGGATCGAATATCCCTGGAGCGGTCCGTAATTTCCGTCCTCTCTAAGGAAGTTGCCGATCGTGAAGTACTTGGTCACATCGAGAGTCTCGCCGGTATAAACGCGGTTGAGGAAGTTGACGCCGTCCTGAGTCGTCCAGGTTATGTCTTCTTCGGTTATGGCTTTCTTCTCGAATATCACCGTCATGCTTCCGGTCACTATCTCTCCGTAAGCGTTCTTGAAGCTGCATGTCACTACATATTCGCCGGCACGGTTCTGATTTACGTTCTGCATCGCCCAGAGCGGCTGTATGCCGTTGACGGTGGCAGGCATATTGCTCGAAGTGATCGTCTGCCCGAGCGGGAAACGTACGGTCGCCATCGAGAAATCCGCCGTACGCGCTTCGATGGAAGTATAATCGTAAGTGCGTATCGGTACGGTGAAGGTCATTTCCATCTTGTCGGAATCGGGACCGTTGCCTTCGGCGTCGCCGCTGAGGTAGGGACTGTCGGAGAAGGAGAGGAAGGTATAGTTGCAGCGGAATACTGCGACCATATTCGCGAGATCGTATTCGACTCCGAGTACGTTCATATATGCTCCGTCAGCGGTGACTATGACCTTATCCGGCAATGTGGAAGTCTCGGGGCCCGCGACGTACTGTCCCGCCCTGTTTACGCCCACGGGTATGTAATCGTAATAGAAACCGCCGTTGGTGTACTTGACCACGGTCGTGGTAACGTTGCCCACGGTCACGCTGCTCGTCTCCTCGTTGACGGCGTATAGCTTGGGATCTATAACGATTATCGTGAAATAGATGTTGTCGAGGTCGACCGTACCGAGCGTGCCTCTCACGTTGGTATAGGTCATACCCGCTTCCACGTTGTCGATATTCGGCAGGTTGGCCGCCGTGAACGACAACGGCACCGCCGCTATCTGACTGGTGTTGTCTGCATAATCGAAGCGGTAATAGAGCTGCGTGGGAAGCTGTTCCTCTATAGGTACGCCCTTACGCACGTACAGCGTTCCGCCGCTCAGAGGCTCCGTCGTCTCCTGTCCGTCGGGAGTTATGACCGTTATGTCGATATTTCTCGCCTTGATGGTAAACTGGATGTCCAGTTTGGTACCGTAGACCTGCATCGAAGCGGTCACGAACATAAACTCTTCGCCTATCTTACCGGAAATTACGTCCGTTCTCTCGAGATACGTTTCGTCGTACTCCCATACGATGTCGTGATAATTCTCCTCTATCGAGCTTCCGGTAAATTTGACGGATATGGACTCCGGGAATTTGATGTCGTACGGGTCGATGTAAAACTCGTCAAACGCTTTCTGATAATCGATGTCGGAGCCTTCGGGTACCGCGGAAATACTCGTATATTCCACTCTGCGGTCGGTAGTCGACATCAGGAGATTGTATTGCGTGCCGAGTACTCCTGCGTCGGCGAAGAAATCGTAAGGCTCAGAGGTGTACGTTTCGCCGTTATACTCGTAACTTACTCTGAAACTTCTGATCCTTGCCGTGATGTTACCGGTATTGGTGAGCGTTATGTCGCGCGAAAGCAACCATTTTACCTCGCTGAGATAGAGTTCGTTGCCGAGCTTAGCCGCGCCTTCCGCTTCCGTCGAACCAACGGAATAATCGTTGGCGAAAGTCACTTTGAGCGTGGAAGGCAGTTTGTAGCTCGTAAGCGCGGGATCTCCGCCAGCCACTTCATACCAGGCGTTCGCGCCTTCAGGTACGTATAGATTGGAGTTGATCGGGTCTATGGTGAGATAGTTGTTGCGTATCACGCCGGTACCGCTGACGGTAGTCAGCATAAGAGTGAAATAATTGTCCACCGGAGTGGCTGCCGTCGTAAAGCCGCGTTCCGTAGTGTAGATCGCCTGCGGCGTGCGGTCGAGATATATGACCTGTACAACTATCTCCGCGCTTACTCCGGCTTTGGAGACCGTAGCGGAAACGCTGCGTCTATCTCCGGCAAGCGGCAGATCGTATACGGCGTCTTCCCATACCACGTCCACTTCCTCGAGATCCACTATTTCGCCGCTGCCGGTAAGTATTTTGCCTCTGGCGAGCGCTTTGTCGGGGATGACGGGATTAAGCGGATCGATGACCAGTTCCACCTGACCGCTTACCGCATATCCCACGCCGTAACCGAAGCTTATCTCGTCTATACCTATCTGCTGCGTGTCGAGAGTATAGATCTTATCTGTGGTCACGCGGTTGGACTCCGCAGTCTTAGAGAAATTGACGAAGCTCACCGAAGAGGTTTCGTTACTGCTCCAATCCGTCTTGTTGAATATGATGACCGTTCTGAGTTCCTCGTCGGTAGCCGCATAATTTTCGGGATAGAACGTTATCACGCGGAAAGTCGAACCGGAAGAACCGTACACGCGGAATTCCACCTCGAAGGAAGTAGCTATGCTCGTGTAAGTATACGGATTGAATTCGATAACGAAATCGTTGATTCCGTTGATCTCGAAGAACTCCCAACGGTCTGCCGTGAGCGTAGTGGAAACCGTCTGCCCTTCTGTCGAATATCCGCCTTCACCGTATCCCAATATGCCGAGTACGGGGATCATAAACCCGCCGAGCACGCTTATGTCGTCGTCCGTAAGCGGCTCGAATTCTCCGCTGCCGAATTCTCCGATCTCCTTATACCACGTGATGGAGGGAATCACCGGAGCGGATACCGCGAGATAATCGGAATACAAAGCGACCGTCGCGCTGTCCGTACCGAAGGAATCGGCGTCGTACACGAGGTTGACCGAAGAAGCGGAGGAATTGGAGACGATCTCTTCCATTTCCGCCAGCGCGTCCGCAGATACTCCTCTGACGGTGTCGAGCGGCAGGAAGTGTCCTTCGTCAAGCTCCGAGGGAATATCTTTCACTAGTGCGGTGAAGGGATTGTCTATGGGATATAAAGTTTTGCTGATTTCATCCGGCAAGGCGTGAATGCTTCTGTTAAGGACGATGACGTGAAGCACGAGATACTGTTCTTCGTCGCCGTCGTCGAAGCTCTTGAGCACGGTATAGAATAGGTATTCGTCGCCGCCGTAGCCGCCGCCGTTATATCTGTACGAGCCGTCCGCCTGCGCCGTAAACGCGCCCTCCGCTCTTACTCCGTAAGGGATCCAGGTCACGGTCTTGTCCACGCCCTCGTAAGCTCCCTGATACATGATCCTCGCGCTTAGCGGTAGATTATATGTCGCCGCGTCGTAAGGATCGATATAGTACTTGCCCTCGATATATCCGTCGGCTCCCGTATTGCTCTTGTTGAGATATTCGGCGCCGGTAGCCAGTCTGTCCGGGAATACCACTACGAGGTTTACTCCGTTGTTGCCGTCGGGAAGAGTTATTACGAGATACAGTTCCGCCGTGGAATCGCCGAATTCGCTTCCCATCGTATGTCCGCGGTTGTTATAAGTGAGTTCCGTGACCTCGGTCAGCCCATCGGACATATCGCGCAATTCGTATTTGATGTCGGAATCGGCGGAGAATTGATAGAATACCGAACCGAAAGACACTTTGATGTCCTTGGGCAACGTGAGCGTACCGTTGTTGGCGTCGTCGGAATACTGATCGAATACAAGTCTGTTGGCAACGATCTCGTAATCCTCGTGCGTTACCTGCCCGCCGTCGAGAGCGACCACTTCGATATAAAGATTGATCGTCTGTACCTCTCCGTTATATCCGCGTATCTCGGCGGTAGCGAACAACTGCCTCACGGCGCCTGCGGAAGTGATGGTGCCGCGTATTTTATCCGTAGAGAAGTTGCCGTTTCCGTCATCGAATTCCGGAGCAGGTTTCCAACCGTTTACGAGCGTGAAAGCTATGGAATAAGGCGATTCGTACTGAGTCGTCTGCTTCGGTATTATGACGTTAGCAAGCTTACCGGGTATTTCCTCGACGGGCATGACGTCGTATACGTTTTCGATAACGAGAGTGCCGTCGGTTATCTTATACAATCCTTCGTCGGCAGTCGAGTACCCCGTAAGTCCCACGTTCTTCTTATAGAATACGAGCCTGAACGTGATCACCTGTCCGCCCGGCAAGGTGGTTTCCAAGGTAATGTTCCTGCCCGAAGAGAAGCGGAAGAATTCGTATTTGATGCTCGTCACGACCTGACCCGCGCTGATGAAAACTCCGTTTGCACCCGTTTCCGCATTCGCCGCGCGCCATACGAGATTGTCGTATTCGACTTCGCCGCTGCGGAGATAGCGCACGGTAAACGCGGTGGGCAGGACATAACCGTCCTGAGTCTCGTAGAGCGGGTTGCCGTTCTCGTCGAAAGTCTCTATGCCGAGCGAGTAATCCGTCTCGGCGAGCACGTCTCTAAGGAAATTGAGCGTTACGGAGAAGCTCTGAACGCAGCTTCCTTCGGTGAGTTTCTCCACCGTGAATCGTATGGTGATGTAGTTATCGGTGACCGTTATATCGGTGTCCGAAGCCGAAGGCGATTTCCTGCCGTAGACGAAGTCGTCGAAATCGTCGCGCAACGTGTACACGGCGGGATTGACCATCGAAGAATCGGAGAAGGACAGCGATATGGCTCCGAACAGATAATTCACATATTGCGAAGGAGTGCAGAGTCCGGTGACCTCGGAACCGTTTTCGTCATAATAAGTGCCGCGCAAAGTGTAGAACTTATTGAAAGTGATATTAATCGCGTTGGTTCCGTTCGTAACGAGTTTACCGTCCTCTCCGATCGAATAACGCACGATCTCGATATTGGAATCGACGGGTATCACTCCCGACGCGTCGGGCTTGGTGAAGTCTGAGGAAAGCTTATTGAAATTCATTCCCGTTATGACTCTTGCCGCGATGCGGAAGCCGAGACTTACTTCCTGCTCGAGCGGAGTGCCTTTCTCGATTACTCCGCGCAAGATGATTATGCCGCCTTCGTATTTCCCGGCATTGTAATATTCGGAGCTGCCGAGAGGACTGGCAAGCGCGTTGCAGAATTCTTCGAGATTAAGCCAGTCTATCCTGACGCCCGTACTCATGGAGCCGTCGCGGAAACCTATGCCTACGGTAGTCACGCCGGCGATCAGCTTATCGTATAGCTCGCTGCTCTCGGGGGTATAAGTATCGACGTCCACATACGGCAGCTTTGTACCGTCCGGCAAAGTGTATGTGGGTATGGAGCCGGTATCGGCGTCCGCATACAGACCGTAGATCCTGTCGTTCACTACCGTCTTCTCGTCGAATACGAGGTAAAGTTCGATGATCTGGTCGAGCATTCCGGTATCGGACTCGCCCATTATGCCTGTCTGCACGATATACGTGCCGCCTCCGGGATTAGGAGTAAATTGGGATGCCGGAACGCCGTCAGGGGTATACCAATCCGCATTATACGTACTGTCGGGGATACCGCTGTCTTCCGCGAATTCGAGCGTGAGCCTTGCGGGAAGCTTAAGCTCATCGTAAGGATTGAGGTTCTCTATATAATATCTCTTGTACGCTACCGGAGTCTCGGTATCGTCGTCGGCTATCGGGTTGCCCTCCTCGTCGTATTTATAGACGGTTATCCCTTCGAAGGGGGTATCGTCGTCGTTGAGCATCACTACGTTCTCGTAGGAACCGGAACGGTTGAGGATAAGCATCGTAAGAGTCTGGGTAAGTTCGCCGTCGCCTATCACGCCGTAAACCGTGAGGTAGGTTTCCTCCGCAAACGCGTTGAGTATCCTGCCGTCTCCGGATATTATGTTGTCGTTCGCGCCGTTGCGTCCTGTCAGCCAACTTACGGGATATTCTCTCATGACCGTCACGCCCTGATATTCCACTTCGACGAAAACGCTCCCGGGAAGATACAGATTGGAGACTGCTTCCGAATAAGGATCGAAATAGAAGTAACTGCCTTCGACGGTACCGTTCGCCGTAAAGCTGGCGAGAGAAGCCCTGATCGGATTAGTTACCGATTCGACGATATTGCCGTCGTTGTCGGTACGCACGTAAGTCACCGCGATAACGGCGTCGGAACGCGTTCCGATAATTCTCTTGGGACATATCACGTGTACCGAGACCGCCTGCTTGCCCACGATATTATCGCCGAAATACGCCGTGGCGAATTCGTCCCTTCCGTTATTGAGAGGCCACGAGCCGTCTAAGGAGACATAGTTCGCTACGGGATAATTCCATTCGAGAGGTATATTGTAATATCCGTCGCACAAAGGATCGGTAGAGGCTCCTTCCTGCGGCTCGGAGCCGATTATACGGTAATGCCCGCTCTTGAAGTAGATGCGTACTTCGTTCTCCGCAGTCGTGGATGTGGGGATCGTATAAGTCGAAGTGACCAGCGCGTCCACGGTATAATATCCGTTATTCTCGGAATTTATCTTGATGTAATCGACTTCTTTGGCTAAAACCGTGACCACGAGTGCGATCTTTAGCGTCTGATACTCGGCTACCACCACGTATTCTCCGCCTTTTGCCGTGATGAGCTTTTCTTCGAAGCCCCATTCAAATTCGGGGAGCGTTATCGTCTCCGTGGAATTACTGCCCGGGTAAGAATAGAACGTAATGTATAACGCGGACGACTCGTCTATATCCGCAGTCGCTGGGTCGTCCTCGCGGTAACGTATAGGATAATAATTGCCGCCGGCTGCTTCCGCCGCCGTCTTACGGAGAGAATATTCGTAAGGATCTATGGTCACGCGCGCAACGATCGGTATCTCGTTGTAATAGTCGCCCGCGTTCACCTTGATCACTCTTCCGAGGACGGTCATATTGATCTCGAAACGGGTCTCGGCTATACTTCCCTTGCCTATAACGAGATAATATGCCGCCGGCGCAAGTCCCTGCAAAAGCTGACTTACGTTAGAATTGTTATACGGGAACGCCGTGCCGTCCTTGTATTCCAGCACATAAGGCAACGCGCCGTATTTTCCGTTATTGTATATGACGGAGACCGTATCCGCAAAAGGCTTCTCCTTAGAAGGATCCACGGTAAACGAATAGCTCTCGAGAGCGGAAACGACGCTCGTTCCGTTCACGTTGTCGGTGAACTGCATCGTATAGGTCACGGTCTGACCGAACAAACTCGCCACGGGATGATATTCGTAAACGCCGGTAACGAGGGTCACGGACTCTTCGCTGTAAGTAAGCTTCATTATAAGCGTGTTGCCGCCTATCGTCACCGCCGCGCTGTCATACCAAACCGCCTCGTATATGCTATTCCAGACCGCGTTGTCCACCTTACCGCCGGATACGGGATTGTAGACGACAACGGCGGGCACGGAGTATTCGGACGCGTCGAGAGTAAGTTCGGGAGCCTCGAAACCTATGCGGAGCCTGAGTCCCGCGCTTATCGATTCGAGATTGAACAGATCCAGTAAAGGATTGCTATTGTCGTCGTCCTTCTGCGATACGAGTCTGACCGAAATGTATCCGTTCTCCAGCGAGACGCTTGCGTCCGCAGATACTAACTCGTATATTTCGGCAATCGACGAGCCGTCCCATACGTCGGTTCCGGTAAGCGCGCTCGCTCCGTCAAGCAGGACTTCGCGGGCGATAACGTATTTTATACCGAGCGCTTTATAGTCCACGTATATCTTCCCGGCGTCCGCAGGATCGGACACTACCGTAAGATAAGGCGTACCGTTGATGGCGAAATCTATGGCGAAATAAACCTCGCCTCCCGTCTCGTACACATATCCGTTCATGTTGAGAACGTCGCTGACTTTGAGAGTACAGGCGGTATTTTTGCCCGTGACGTCACCGATGAATATACCCATGAACGCCGAAATATCGTTGAATTCCTTGCCTTGCGCGTTGAATTCGCCGCTTACTTCCACAAGCACGGTATCGGGGACCACGGGATTCCTGTATTGAGCCAGTTCCGCTTCGGACGGAAGCTCTATGTTAAGTCCGGATTCGGGTACGGAATTGATCGTGAGATCCATGGAAAGCACCTCTTCTCCGGCGCTGTACAATACCGCCCCTATCCCTTTATTGACGGTATCGAACGCAAGCTCCAAAGCCAGATCGTCCGCAAGTCCGAGTTCGAGTATCTCGTCAATGAAAGTGCTGTCCACACCGAGCATCGTGGCGATATAATCCACTATCTCGCTAGAACCGGAACCTATCACTTCCGACAGGAATTCGGAGTCTACCGTCACATAGAATACCCCGTTCTCGGAACGTATCTTATCGAGAAGCACTTTCCATCCGTTGTCGTCGTCCGTATCGGTGTCGTCGTCCTCGCCGAAATCGGGAAGCTCTATACCTGCCGCGAGCGACGTCACTATGTCGGAGACGATTTTGCCGAGTTCAGACGCAAGATCGACCCCTTCGTAAACTGTCTTGGGCAAGCCTATCGCGTTGAAATCGGCTATATTCCCGAGATAACCGTCGATAAGACCTTCTATATCGATGTAAAGCTTGCCGTTGTAATAATAATTTGCCGCAACCACTGCGTCGCCGCCTTTACGGTCGGTAAGCACTACTGCGTATTTATTGAGGGAATTGTCGAGGGTATTAAGGTCTCCCTTCGCCTCCAGATAGAATTCGGCGTTGAGCTTAGGTACGTTGACGGTACCCGTCAGATGTATCTGCCCGTACCGCTCGGAATCGTAATCCGTATTGAGAGAAGGATCCACCTCGGCGGGGATCTGTATTTTACCGTTTCCTTCTTCGGATACGTAACTGACAGACAGATAATATGTACTTATGTTGTTGGTCTGCGTGCCGTCGAACACTATGTCGAATTCACTTACGGCAGAAGTATTCTCGTCGAGCTTGTCGAGTACCACCATGAGTTTGGTCGCGTTGAAAAGACCGATCTCGACTTTACCCAGATCGCTGACATTAAACCCGAAGAAAAGGCTGCTTAAAGCGTCGAGTTTGGTACCCAAAGACGTAATGTTATTCGTTATGTATTCGTTGACGGTGCCTTTGAGACGGTCGAGATTTATATCTCTTACGGTGATGTTCTCGGTATTCTCGTCGAGCGCATAGCGCGTGATGTTGGCGGATTCCGCTAGCGTCGAGAGGCTCTCGATATCCCCCGCGAAGTCCTCGTTGTAGAAGGTTCCCGCCATATCGAAGAAGGTGATTATCTCATAGAACATGTCGAAGCTCGACGTACTGCCGAAGCCGGGCATTTCTACCCTTTTACCGCCCACTGCGTAATAGAGCGTTTTATCCTTATAATATACGAAAACGGCATTCTCCTCATGGAAATGGTCGTATGCCGAGAGCATTATCTCCGAATCCTCGGGACGCGCTATATCGTAATTGGCGTCGTAACGGACATTGACGTTGACATTATCTACTCTGAGCGTGTACTCGGAGGTTACATGACGAGTACCGGCGCTCATGCCGGTTATACGGTTGCCGGCATTGATAAGTCCGTTCTTGATGTCAGCAAATATAACGCTCTTGTTGATCGTGGGAGTATCGATCTCGGAGCCATTGCCTCCGCCGTCGTCGGGCGTATTGTTATCGGTATTCTCCTTAGAGGTGCATGCCACCGCCGCCGTCAGCGCAATGGCGACGATCAGTAGCAGCAGTACGAGCCTTATAAGTTTATTATGCATTGTAACCTCCCGGGGTAGCCCCCTTCCGATTTGTCTTGACCGGCGAAGCCGGGGACGCGCCCGCCGCGCACATGCGCGGGCGCTCTATTGGTTTATTGTATTTCGCGTACGATGCCGTCGCATTCGTACCTGCCTATTTCGGTATTACCGTTCTCGTCGCTCACCACTATGTAATGAGAGCGCGATACGGTGACCTCTCCCGCAACTTCGGGTTCGCGCCACGTATCCACGTAATAGGTGTACTTGGTGGCGTCCACGTTGTACTTGGTGACCGCGGATCTCAGCGCGTCTTTGACCGAAGCGTATCTGTCGCCGTACGGATTTTCCTTACCCGCATAAGCGGTATCGTCGTAAGCCACTCGCGGAAGAGCCGTCACTCTGAAAGTATCCGTATACGACGTCCTGTCCGCGGGAAGCATATCGAGCATCACGAGCATGATATTGACTACCTGCGTATAGACGACGTCGGCGCCGTTTATGACTTTCACGACCACTTTCCAATAGTCGATGTAACCGCCCTTGAGGTATCTGCCTTCGAAAGCGAAGGAGCTGCCCGACGTAGCTTCGTCCCACCATATAACTTCGAAGGTAAAGCCTGTGGCATTGATGTCGGCTCCGTTATAGGTGCCGGTCACGGATACCGGCGTGAGAACGAAATCTCCGGGAACGAGCGGATTAACTACGTAAATGATCCTTCTGTCTCCCGCTTCGAGTGCGTTCTGGCTCTCTTTCTGATCGTAATCGGCGGAATCGATGCCCGCTCCGAATCCGAGATCGAGTCCCGTTATATCGTAAGAAGCGTTCCACTGTCTGTAAACGATATTGGTCGCATACGATCTGCCGTTAACGGTCACTTGCTTCGAATATTGCGTACGAGTGCCCGCGTTATTATATATCGCGCTGTCCCATTCGGTCACGTCGTAAGTGAATGTGGCTCCCTCGAGTCCCAAGTCTCTCACCGCGGTATTGAGTACGTTATCGGTGACGCCGTCTCTCGTGACCTGCACGTTTATGAGGTGCGTGAGGTACACGTCCTTATATGGGTTGGTAGCAGCGCCGTAATAGGTAGCGGCGTTGTAATTTGTCTTTACCCTTGCCGAAGTAAGCCTGTTCGCATACTGGTTGTTTATATATGTCGTAGGCGACATGTCGAGTAGGACGAGCATCACGTCGAAGCTCTGGGTATATACGAAATCGGGATCGTCGGGATTGGTGAGCTGCACCGTTACGGTAAAGTCGCGGATGACTCCTCCCGCAAGATACGCCGAAGTTATCCTTTGGATACTAGAGGTATTCCAAAGTATTTTAGCGACGAGTCCGGCATCGTTGAGCGATACGTCGTACTCATTGTTGTAAGTACCCCAGGCAAGCACTTCGCGCTCGTTGAAGTCGGGATCGAAGGGGTTAACCACGTATATGGCGTTCTGCTGCGTTCCCTTGCCGTAACCGAAGTCGAGCTGAAGAACGTTGGGCATTTCGTACTGATAAATACAGCTGCCGACAGTCACTATGTCGGAACGCGTCACGTTACCGAAATAGAACGGACCTTTGGCTTCGCCGAGCCTGGAAGCCTCGTTCAACGCGGCTCTGTTCCAATAGAGACGATATGCGTACGTCGCCGAGTCGAACGAAGGATCTACCGAAGCGGGATCGATACCCTCGGGTACAAACATGAGCGGACGTATTACTTTGGTCGCGGTCTCGGTCTCGGGATCGATATGCATCACGTCGAAGTCCACCATATAATGGTCGATCGAAGAATATCCGGTGATCGCGGAGATCACGAAACGCAGCGAATCGCCTTCCATTATGATATATCCGCCGTCAGCGGTAGGTTTACGTATCGCGGCGTAAGTGAAGGAATCTATATATACCTTGATCGCTACGGGCTGACCGCGATCGGAGTTGTACACGTGACCTTCCACGAGGATATATCTCACGTTACCGTTCGCGTCCACCGTGCCGGTAGCTACGATGTCGGCGTCGGCGAAATTCCATATCAGCGCATAATCCACGCCGCCGTTATAGAGAACGGAGCCGGGAAGTTCGGAAGCTTTGGCAGTAAACACGTCGTCGTACAGGTGATACGCGTTGACATCGGGATCGTACGTTCCCGAAGCGGCGTCATAGCGGTCTTCCTTACCTGCAACGAGTTCGTAAGTATCCATTACCCTGTCGTAGACTTTGACCATATAAAGGAGATCCACGGACGCGAGTCCCGAGAATCCTCCGAGTACTCCCGTGAACGGGAAGTATTTGGCAGGATCGCTTCCGAATACTCTTCTGTAAGTATCGTACATTACCTCGAAGTCCGAGGGTATATTCCACGCGACGTTATAAACGAGATCTTCGCCTTCGGTAAATTTAAGAGTTACCGCCGAAGGCACGTTTATCTCCTCGCTGTACGGATCTATCCACAACGTATTGACGTAGGAGTCGTGGTCGATAGCCGAAGTGATGTCCGTAACGGTCTTATCGAGGAAGTGTATCCTTATCTTGAGGAGCTGACCGTCTCTCAGCGTCGCGGTCAGGTATACGTCCCTATCCGTATCTGCGGGGAGTACGTCGGTCGCGGGCAGCGCGGTGAGCTTGTGCCCGTTCAGATCGTAGCCTATCGCGCTTATCTGCGTACCGTCGCTGCGGTAATACGTAAGGTTATTGTAAGTAAACACGTGATTGACCGTTACGTAGCCGTCTCCTACGCGTTTGTCTTCGGCATAGCTGAGCTTGATGGACCCGGGTATGACGAAGTTACCGGCATAAGTGTAGTTGTGATAGGCGTCGACGTTGACGGTTATGATGCCGTCGTCGTCGCGGAGTTTGCTCGTGAAGTGACGCGCCGAGTCGACGTTGGCGTTATCGTATATAAGCCTGTCGACGTCGCAAGGCAGTACTTTGAGGTACAGAGTAACTTCCTGACCGGTGATCGTGGCTTTCGCAAGCGGTATCGAGATCACGTTGCCGTCCTCGTCCACGGTACCTCTGTAATCGATCGCGTCGAGCTGCTCGGTCGTAGCGATCCTGGTCCATACGATGTTGGTCTTGATTATCTTTTCGCCGTAGTACTCGCCGAGCGCTATGCGCGTGGAGAGCGTAGCGGGGGTAACGTAACTGCCGAGGCGGTAGTTATCGTAGATATTCTGAATGGTGATCGTACCGTAAACGATCTTGAAGGGCGACACGTCGTCCTCGGCGCTGTGGAATCTGTTGCCTATGGGCGAAACTTCGCTCGCAAAGTAGAAATACACGCGCGAGCTGTTGTCGAGCATCGCGGAGACCCATATTCCGCCGCCGAGCATTATTCTTTCCCAGCTTATGCGGTCGAGCTGTTCGTAAGGCGTAAGCTCCGGCATACGGTTGGCGGCGGTAGCGTCGGCCCAGAAGTTATTCTCCGTCTCGGCATCGGGGCAAGCCACCGACCACAGCTCGGGCAGCGGCAAGCCGTCGCCGCCGTATTTAACGGGCTCTAAGCCGTCCGCATACTGTACCCAGAACTGCAATTCGTCTTTGAATACGTAGCCGTCGGGATACTTGGGCGTGTTGTCGGCGTTATACGCTTCGATCGTTATATAGTCTATGACCGCGGACTGTCCTTCGCCGAAATCCACGCCGGGGCGATAGCTGTCGTCCTCGAATCCGAGCTCGATGATCACGGTGAAATCGTGAGCGCCTTTCTCCTGACCGATATAGATGTCGATACCCTGTCCGTACGCCGCGGTATATGCCTCTATCAACTTCTGAGTGTCGAGAGTACCGAATACGGGAAGAGCCGCCTGAACGACCGCGTCGGTTATCTTTCTCGGATTAAAGCCCGAGAAAGATGCGGTGATGTCGTCGAAGAACCATACGAAGAAGTCGTACGGCGTATAGATCGTGCCGCCCATGTCGATAAGACCTTCGGCATTTAGCTTGAGTCCTTCGAGCCTGATTGTATTCGCGGTCACGTCGGCGCTGACTGTGGCTCCTTCGGGAAGTTCTCCCGCATGAGCAAAGACGAGTTCGGTAAGCTCTTTCTGTCTGATCGAATACGCAAGCGTGATATGCGAAGTGAGCGAATTGCCTGCGCCGAGAGCGGCGTCGACCTCGGGAACGGTATTCTGTACCCAAGGCGCGTGATCGTTCCAACGCGCTTCGTACACGCGCACCGTACCGTCGGCAAACGTGATTTTCAGTTCCTCGGGTATATTGAAACGCGCGTACGTATCTACGTAATATACGTAGGAATTAAGCTGATACGGATTTTCGGCAAGTTCTTCATCGGTAGCGGGCGTCGAAGTTATGCGTTCGTCTATCTCTGTGTCGTCGGGATGCAGGAAGAGCGGTTCGCCGTCCGCAAGCGTGAATTCCACGTCACGCGCGTAACCCGACATATTGTAGACCATGATCTCGATAGTCAAAGTATTGGTACCTTCGCCTATCTCCGCTTCGAGGAAATAATACGAGGACTCGTAAGTCACGCCTCTCAGGTAATACACGCCGTTGATCACGTCGAAGTGTACCGCGTTGTCTCCCTCTTTATTGCGCCACTCGACCGTATACGGATAAGCGTCGTAGGTGCCGGCTGTCATTCCGTCGAAGTGCGCGTAGATAGCCGTAGGCAATATCCAAGTACCGCTGTCGTACGGATCCACGAAGAATATTCCCCAGCTCGACATGTCTCTGCCTTCGTCGTAGTAATCGGCTACCTGAATATTCCTTACGGAAACCGTTTCGGGCACGGGATCGGCAGCGCCCACCGCTACGCTGTAATCTCTCGAACCGATGACTTTATCGGGCGCGAGTACGGTGAGCGAAATGGTCTCCACGAAGAACCAGCCTTCCTGCGAATCGCCCGTATAATACCAGTTGCGGTAAATATCCATATAGTTGGCTAGATCGAAGAAGGAAGTCGTCACGTTGGTGTCGGAATCCTTGAAGGGATATACATTGCCGTCCTCATCAACGTTGACCAGTTTGATATTGTCCGCCACGGGATTTGTCCACTTGATAACGCTGAGACCTCCCTCGCACGCGAGCTGACGGAAAGTGCCGAGAGGTACCGAAGCGAATCCCTCGTGCAGCGTGGACAGCAACGCGGGTATCGCCGTAGAAGTCCCGTCGCCGTTATCGTATGCGAATCCGGCGTTGAAGTCGTCGAAGTCGAGCGCGTAACGGGATCCGTCCGCTCCTTCGAAGATGTACACGGGATCCGTGGGAAGCGTATAAGTGGATTCCTTGAGCGCGTCCACGGTATACGTATTGGCTTCGGTCTCGTTCTCGAACCATATTTCGAGAAGCTTCCTCGGCGAGATCTCCACCGAAAGCGCGATCACCTGATTATGGAAAACGGTATAAAGATACGTTAACTTCTTTTCGCTTCCGATATGTCTGTTATTGATGTCGTATTCGGAATATATTTCCATTCCGTCGGAGGTATCGTCGAATTGCCACAGGAAACTGCCTACCTCGTCCGGAGTATTCTCGTCGGGTTCGCCCTCCACTACGTCGTATATCTTCGTGAAGGTGAATGTGACGTCGTTGTAATGCTCGAAGAACCAGGTCACGAAACCTTTCTCGAGTTCCGAGGGCGAGAGATTATACGAAAGCGTGTTCATGTAATACGCTTTGTAGAGGAGATAGATATACGGGTCTATCTCTATCGAATCCGCCACGGGAGCGACCACGGAACCGTCGGGAGTAAGGATATTGACGTATTTGTCGGTGTCGATCTCACGGTTGAGAACCTTGACTTTGACGTTCTTGCGGAAAGTCGCCATCTTGCCTTCGCCTATCACCACGTACGCGATGAAGATGCCGCCGTTGATGGTCATGTCTTCCCAGTCCATATCCGTCCACTCGAGGGATTCGAATATATCGTCGTTCCAGTCTATTTTATCGTAATATTCGCCGTCCCAGTCGATAAGGGTATAAGGTTCGGCGTCCCAATCGAGCCATGCCGGCACGTCGATACGGGTGGAACCCACCAATTCGCTTATTATAAGTTTGTCGGCGTAATCGCGGATATAGAAGTAATTGTCGACGCTGTAGTACAAGACGTCGTAAGTCTTGGTCTCGCCGCTTACCTCGTCCTCGATAACGAAGCGGTGGGCATAGAAACCGGACATTACGTCGAACACGAAGTTCGTTCCGTTGATGTCGATTGTACGCGTATAAATGGTGGCGTCAACCAGTTCCGTTTCGGTTATATAGTCGTCGGGATCGGAAGTGGACTCGTCGGGAACTCGGACTTCTACTTCCTTCTGCCCGAATTTTTCGTCAAGAAGTTTCTGCCTGATCTCGTCGGATTCCACGATATAGAAGTCTCCGTCGGCGTTATAGAGTATCTTTTCCTCCCTGCCTTCCTCTTTGACGGTGTACCAGCCGGGAACCCGCATGCCGAGATCGTATGACACGTTGACGTTACCGGTATTCACGTACTCTTTGTAATAATATTTTACGTCTTCGTTAAGGAATTCGAAGGCTTTGTCGTATTTCGCCTGAGATCCTAGACCGATTATGTATATATCGTTCTCGAGATCGTAGACCACTTCGTAGCCGAGATCGTTGAGGACCGTATAATACTTCGAATCGCGGTCGTAAACGGCGTGAAGCTTGAATTCCGCGTTGTAGTAATTGGTGAAATTGGATTCGCCGTAATAAGCCGCCACCGTGGTCGGCACAGGCTCCAACGGTTCCCAGTCGTCATAGTACGACGTAACGAGACCGTTGATCTTCTGCCTGCCCATATCGGTAAGAACGTGGACGTTATAATCCCTCATCACGCCCATGAACAACCCTTTCGTACTGGGCATATAGTAGATCTGATCGTTGACGACGGCTATGCTGTTCTCGTCGTACAGGAAATAGAAATCGCGCGCCTCGACGCGGGTGCCGAAGTCGAAGTAAACGGGTATGGTGTCGTGCAGTTCGATGTCGTACACGCTGTCGCCCGCTATGTCCTCGAGTTCGCCCACGGTGTACATGGCAAACGTTACTTCGAGCTGATCGATGTCGAAGACGCGCTGCTTGAAGCCGATCTGGATCGCTATCGTACCGATAAGCTCGTCGACGCGGAAGAAATTCTTGATGGTCTCGTTGGAAGTAGTGACGCGGATGACGTCGGGTTCGAAGGTAGCCCAGGAATCTTCCATAAGCGCCTGAACGATGTCGGTAAGACCCATCACGATGTCTTCGTCCTCGTTATCGAAGTCGTAACCCATGTAATTATAGAAGCCCTTGATGAAGTGATCTTCACGGACCTTGAATTTCGGCATACCCTCGATGCAGATGTAATCGAGCCACACGTAACCGAGTTCCTCGACGGGATCCGCCGTGTTGAGGCTGACGTCGTTGGCATAAACGCGCGCGAGCGGAGTTACCTGATCCTGAACTACCATATAGAGGTAGAGGCTGAACGCGCTTCTCGATTTTCTCGTCCATCTTCCGTTGTCGAGGATCTGTTCGCGTATGTACTGGTCATAGTACAACGTGAAATAAATATCCGCTGCCGGCGGCAGGATGAACGGAGTGTTGAGTCCGCTCTCGTCGCCCATGAACGAGCCTAAAAGCTTGGAAAGATCGACTTCTTCGGTCGCCGCGAAAATGAACTGCCCTTCGAGATAACCGGAATAAGTCATTACGTCTTCGAGCGGTTTGAAGCCGTCGAAGCTCGGGAATACGATCTTGACGTATTCGCCGATGTGCTGAGGATAGAGGTCGAGACGCATGATGAGTTTGGGTCCGTCGTGTTCGATCTCGTCCTCGGTCATTTCCGCGGTCGTGTAAACTTCGAGACGGATACTGTATGCGTCGACGTCGTATGTGAGATAGAAATACGATTTTTCCAGCAATTCTTCCACGCTCAGACCGAATATCGCCGCTATGCTCTCGATGTCGATATTGAACTGCTGATTGACCAGAAGGATAAGCTGTTCCGTGGTATAATCCACGCCCGTTTCGCTCGTAAGCGAAAGAATCGTTCTTATAAGCTCGAAGTCTACCTTGATCTGGATCGTGGCGCGCGACGAGGGATCGTTCTCGTCTTTCATGGTCGACTCCATATTGGCGATTATTGTCCTGGTGATGCTCTCGTACTGGCTTTCCCCGTCGGCGGACGATTCGCCGTACAGGATATTGTCGACCGCGATTACTATGTAGGTATCCACGAAATCGAAAAGTTGGGCGAGAGTATCCGCGAGATCGAAGCCTCCGCGGTAGGCTTTAGGCAAGCCGATGTCCTCTATCTTGACGCCTCCGTACAGATCCTGCAATCCCTGCACGTCCACATAAGTGAGTTCGTTGGCATAATAAAGTCCGATGATGAGATCGTCCGTCGCAAGGTCACGGCACTGCATGAACACTTTGTTGATCGAGTTGTCTACCTCGTTCATGTCTGTACGAAGAAGGACGTCGAGTTTAAGGTCGAGCATCGGTATGTACATGTCGCCCGTATATTCGTAATTACCGTAATCGTAAACGGTGTATCCCTCTTTGTCGAAGACGATATTAGTGGAAACGCGCACCGAATACTCGGCGGCGATATGCGCCGTATAAGGAACGGTCTCACGCACGGTACCGAGAACGGGATCGGTACGCGACACTTCGGAATCGCCCGAAACGTCGAGTATAAGAGCGGTCATGATCTCTTTGTCTATGTTCTCGTCGGGAGTCATGACGAATTCCATATCGGAATTTATCGTGGTGAACGAGGTGTTGCCGAGGGTGGAAATGAGGAAACCGAGATACTTGTTGCTCAGAGGGTCGAGTTTGTCTTCGTAAGGGCTGAAGATGCTCTGGACGAATTCGGTGACGTCGTCTCTCAGGGTATTGAGGCTGACGTTATTGAAGAAGATGGTGGCGTCGTCGCCGTTAAGAGTCTGCTTGTAGTTGGTCGTTATCGCAAGATCGAGCGCGTCGCGCAAAGACTGGAAGGAAGAATCGGCGGTACCGTCTTCGGAAGCGGAACCTATCACGGTCTCGAGATTGAAATGCGTTATAAGCCTTATAAGCTGTTGATAAAGGACGGAATCGCCGAAATCCTCGAATATCCTCTTGCTGCCCTGAAGATTGAGATAAAGATCGTTGCCCGCGTCGGCGCTGTTGGGATTGATACCGTCGAAATAGAAGCCTATGAGCATCTCGTTGGTGGATCCGTCGTACCACTCGAGGATAACGTCGGAATAACGGATGAGATCGTTATGTTTGGCGAGTGCTACTTCGTCCACCAAGGGAAGTCCCGTTTCGGGATCGAGGATGACGTTGCCGTTCTCGTCCTTTATTTCGTAAGGGTAAGTATAGAGATTGGCTTTAAGATTGAGAATGAAAGCGGAACCGTTCTCCGTATTTATCGTGACGTTGGACCCTACGTAATATCCCGTCGTGGAGACGACGTCGGAATCGAGGTGCGTAAGGAGATTTTCCATGCTGTCGACCGCCCTGTCGATAGCCTGATCTTTGGTGGTGTGATCTTTATTGATCTCGTTGTCGGTATTGTCGAGTATCGGATATTTATCCTGGTACTGCGTTTCCACCGGGTCGCACGCCGCAAGCACGCATACGAGAAGCGCGGCGAAAACTACGAGTATCAATAATTTTTTGAGGTGACGGGACATTTTTACCCTCCGTGTGCGCGCGGGCGGTCACGCGCTTTTACGCCGCGCAATGCGACGATGCCCGAATAATTAAATTTTATTTTCGCGCTCTCGCGCGTATAATATAGCGCAGAATCTGGCGTTCCCGGACCGGGGCGCGCGTCGCGCGTATGATCCGCTTCGGCGAGCGCAAAATAACGCCCTACCCGCGCGTTAAATATAATATATTATATATTAAAGGGGAAGTCAATACCCGATTCGTAAAATTATAGAAAAAATACCCCTTGCGCTTATTGCCGGAAGAACGAGAAAAACGCTTTTATCGTCGTTTTGCCGTGCCGTCCGCTCCGGTGGCGGCGCCCTCTCGAAAGAAAAGCCCGACCGATCGTCCGTTTGAATAATATTGGTGTTTATGCTCCCGATAGGCGCAAAACGGTATCCGTAATTTATATTTTTTGCAACAATTTTACCGCCTGCGCCATTATATAAAATAACGGGAGCTTATTCGCGCGCACAGAAGGTTTGGGAGATTGTTTTTTTTGATTTTATACTTTTATTTTACCGAGTTTTGCGTTCGATCGGAAAAGCCCGCCGGCTTCTCGGCGCTTCCGTTATGCCGTGCGGTTTCGTGTACGGCGCGCAAAGACGCGCGGCACCGTAAGCTCTTACGCGCGTGCGAGAGCTAAATGCGCCTGTGAAACTTATGGGGCTACGCTCTTGCCGAGACTTTACGGAACGCTCCTTAAACGTGCCCGGATTGCGCGCTACGCCTATTCGCTCTCGCGTCGTACCGCACTCGGCCGAAAATGCAGTAGAGGGGCGGCTCTTCCTTACGTAAGTTATCCCGTTGCCGCAGCGCGTATTGCGCGTCTGAGCGTGTATTTTATTTCCGCTCGGCACCTTATCTGCTCGTTACCTTTGCATAATATAAATATTAAAGCCGGCACGTATCGCTACATGCCGGCTTTTTCAGTGAGGTCTTACGACCTATCGTTCCTTAAAGCTTCGGATTATTCTTCGGCGTAGCCGATCTGGAAGCTCGGGGGAAGTACCGCGTTTGCAAGCTCTTTAAGGTCGTTATAGAGCTTGTTCGCATTAAGGTTGTTGGTGTTTTCATCGCGTCCTGCGGTGGTCTGAGCGCCGGTCCAATCGATATCGGGAACGGTGATGTCAGCCGCGTTGATTATGTCGAAGCCGATACCGAAGGAGATGGTATTACTGCCCTGAGAGAGCGCGATGCCCGCTCTGAAGCCGTCGCCCATCGTGATTCTCGCGTCAAGCTCTATTCCGTCGTAGAGGCTGCCGTCTTCCGCGGGAACGGTGAATCCGACCATTGCGAAGAGGTCTGCGATCTCGGTTGCGGTGACAGCCGCGTCGGTCGCAAGGAACGCCTCGTAGGTCTTACCGGCAGCGACTACCGCATTGTAAGCTCTTTCATTATAAGCCTCGTCGGTTTCTTCCGGACCTTTGGCATTTTCGTTTTTCCAGGCGGCTATATCTTTCTCGAGGTTGCTCTCATAGATAAGGGAGTTGACAAGAGTGTTGATGTGTCCGAGCACGTCATCGCCCTTGAGGAGTTCCGCGAGGGTGTATGCGGCTTTTTCGTTAGCGGTGCCGGTGTAGAGGTCGAAGGTGGTCGCGTCGTCGCCGGACTGAAGCATTCCGCCGATGAGACCGTCGGTAGCAAGGAGCTTGCCCATGAGGGCGTCGAGGGCAACGACAACGCCGTATTCCTCATAGTCTTTCTCGGTAAGCTCGAAGAGAGCAGTATCCTTCAAGAGCGCGGTAAGTTTGTCGAGCAGTCCGCCGTCGTTGATGACCGCGTTCGCTATCTTACCTATCTGAGCCATAAGGTTCGCCGTACTGCTGTCCGCGATGATGGAACCTACGGAACCGATGATGGTGTCGATCTCGTTACCGGCGGCGTTCATGGGCGCTGCGGTCGCGGAAGTCCAGGTATTGTCGGCGAGAACGAGATATTTACCGTCTTTCTGCTGCGCTTCGGCATAAGCTCTCGCATTGTCCTCGGCAGCGGCTTTCCAGCCTTCCTGAGCTCTCTTTTCGTAATCGGCGTCTTCCTCGGTCACCTTTCCGTCATCGTCGGTATACTTGGGATTTGCGTTTTTCCAGTCGCCAATGGTATAAGCCGGGAGTCCGCCGAGAGCCGCGCCTTTTCCTTCAACGTATGCCGCGGAGAAAATATCGCGTTCCGCTACGTCGTCGATCCAGTTGTCGTACATGGTCTGCGCGTCGAGCGGGATATAGTATTTGCCGAGCGTAACGCTGCCGTCTACGAGACCGGCAAGAGGAGCGAGGTCGACATAGAATCCGGGTTGATCGCCGGTAGCTATGTATTCCGCTATAGGAGTAACCGTACCGTCGATGGTTATGGTCGCATATCCGGTCAAGCCTTCGAAGTCTACCTTGAAGTAACCGTCTCTCGCGTTACCGTCTTTGCCATAGAAGCCGAGGGTAACGGCGGGTTTTACGTAAACGTCGATGACCGCTTTCTCTGCGGCAAGGTCCGCGCCTGCGGGAACGCTCGCGTCGATGGAGAGTTTAAGAGCGAATTCTTCGGGATCTCCGGTGTAGGGCGTGGGAGCCGCGGAGGAAGTTGCGGCGAGAGCTACGTCTTTAAGACCGAACGCAACGTTTACCTTTCCGCCGTCCTCAAGATCTTTGGCATAAGAGATGCCGAGACCGGAGAACATGTCGTTATCCACGTCAACGGTGAGGTCGATAACGGGCAACACCGCGTCGGTGGGATCCCAGGTTCCGTCTATCATGCCGGAAAGAGGTCCGCCGAGAAGGATGTTGGTACCGAGGTCGATGAGATCCATATAAGGCCCGATCGCGGAAAGAAGACTTTCGAGCAAGCCGCCGGCGTCTTTAATGAAGCTTCCGAGGCCGCCTACGTTGAGGGAAAGAGCATACCCGCCGTCTACAGCGAAATCGGCATTGTCGCCTACGGGCGAGAATATACTGCCGCCGAACAGACCGAGCGTACCGACTATGGTATTGACGATCTCGATGTTATTGAGGATACCGGCTTCGAGATCACCTTCGGTGTCGCTGCTTATGCCTGCGATAGCCTTGACGATCTCGGGAACGAGTTTGCCTTCGATGAGACCCGCGTCTTTAGCCTGAGAAAGCTTCGACCACTTGAAAGTGGAAGCCGTCAGCGGCTGACCGAGATACAGATACTCGCCGTCGCTCTCGGAGACTGCGTAGAGCGATACTACGTTCTTGTTGAGAGCGGAATCCTTCACCTCTATCAGCGCCCAGTTCTTCGCGGAGGCGGAACCGTCCATGCTCGCGGAGAGTTTTACTTCGAGACCGATGTCGAGATCGTCGTCGGTACCGGTAGTTTTGGCGTTGAGGAAGATGGTGGCGGACACGCTCGCCGCATTGTCGATGTCGACTATGACCTTGGCAAGCTCGTTGACCGAAGCCACGATACCTTCCAGCGCCGCGTCGATCTTAGGTTCGTCTGTCGGCTCTTGGGGACCGGGTTTAGTCCCGCCGTTGCCGCCGTTGTCGGTAGGTCCTTTTTTCTTACAGGCGAACGCGGTGAAAGCGAGAACGCCTACAAGCAGAAGCACCAACAACACTATCAGTGTTTTCTTTTTCATAGATACCTCCATGTGAGTTGTCTTTTTGTGCTTTTATTATATTATCCGGCGCGCGCGCTGTCAATATCTAAAATCCGCGCGCGCTCCGCACACGGCGGCTTCACACGGTATTCACCGAGACGATTTGCCCGAATTGTGCGTATTTGGGTATCCTTTTCTTATGTTTCGGTATATAAAACAGCCGCCCGACAAATGAAGCGGCAATTTTTTCCGCTTCGCCGGACGGCTATAGTTTTTACTTTAATTTATTTTTCGGGTTAAGTGTTTCCTTATCTTGCTTCTACATTCTCGTAGTCTTGTCTTCCCCTATCCCGAACATGCCGTCGACAACGTAAATTTTGCCGTCGGGATCTTTGAGCGTGCCGTAGATCTTGCCGAAAGGAAGAGCGTAATACACGTCCACCACCAGGAAATGCATGAGCATGAAGAAAGTGGCGTCGATCTCGAAACGGATATTCACCGCGCCATAATCGTCCCGTATCTCCCAGACGGGAGAGCGGCGCTTTTCTCTGAAAAATCTGACAGGGGGCAGAGGATAAGATTTGCCTTCGACCCAGATAAGATTTTCGTTATAAGCGTCCTGATCTGTAGACTGGTTGCGGGTAAGGTTGAAGGCGAACGCTTCCCCGTTCAGATACCCCATCGTCGTCAGCCAGTCGTAATGAGCCCTGTACGGATAATAACCTTTGTGATCGTCGATTATGCCTACCGAATATTCGTCGGTCACGAATTTTTCGCCGTTGACTTCGACATAGCCTTCGGCTTTCAGAAAATCCTTCTCCGAATACAGCGGTTTGTTCTCCCCGAAAGGTATCGACACCACCGACGGCGGCGATATGCGGGTCAGCGCCACGTCGAGAGCGAACCTGCCGTTTTTACCTTCCGTAAAACCTTTCGCATACGCCTTTCCTCTCAGAAGGTCGTTGGTTATCCTGTACTCCGAGTTGTCTGTTTTGAGATAACAATCGTCGTCTATGAGCTGCGAAGCAACTTTCGCTTTTTTTACCGGCACGACGTTTCGCCATGAAAATATTTTTTTCTTTCTCTTGTCGTACCACACGAATATGGAAAAGCCAATCGGACCCGTGTTATAGATAGCGGATACAAGGATACCTTCTTTAAGATTAAGTTCGACGGCTTCCCATTCGGTAAGCCTGGACTTTTTCATACAGTCGGGCATCAGTCTCCCGCAGGGCTTGTCGCAATCGAGAAGATTGAGCTTGCGGAAAGGCTCCGTGAACGTGCCGAAATGCGCTTTCCCCCCTTCAACTATCGCTTCCGGCGTAGGCACCGGGATTCTTTTCTCGGATATGTATTCGGGATAATCTGACATATTTCGTCCTCCGTTCGTTTTAATATATTCATTTTAACATTATAAAGCGTCGTTATCAAGAGCCAATTTCGCACCGACGACAATATTCCGCTTACGCGCGCTTACGCGCTCCGCGCGCACCGCCCGACAAATATATTTTGCGCCTGTGCGTTTTTTTTGCTTGCGATACGTTGCACTTTTGTGCTATGCTATACTCAAGGTAATTTGGCATTATTATTGCTTGACCAATAGCTTTAGGAGGTATAAATGAAAGTTCAATTCACCGAAACCGTTTTGCGCGACGCCAATCAGTCGCTTATCGCAACACGTTTGCCTTTCGAGAAATTCGAAGGCATTTTGAGTACAATGGACAAAGCGGGTTATTACTCGGTGGAATGCTGGGGAGGAGCCACCTTCGATTCCTGCCTCAGGTTCCTTAACGAGGATCCTTGGGAAAGACTGCGCAAGATAAGAGCCGCCATGCCCAACACCAAACTTCAGATGCTTCTGCGCGGGCAGAATCTGCTCGGATACAAGCATTATCCCGACGACGTGGTACGTAAATTCGTCGAGAGAAGCATAGCCAACGGCATCGATATAATAAGGATATTCGACGCACTCAACGACCTCCGCAATCTCGAAGTCGCCGTCGACGAGACCAACAAAAACAACGGTCACGCTTCGATAGCCATTTCTTATACCACCAGTCCCGTCCATACCATCAAGAAATTCGCAGCCATGGTGAAAGATATGGAGAAAATGGGCGCGAAGTCGATCTGCATCAAGGATATGGCGGGCGTCATGAGCCCTCAGGAAGCCACAGACCTCGTCAAAGCAATCAAGGACGCCTGCTCGCTTCCCCTCGTACTCCACACCCACTGCACTACGGGACTCGCGTTCATGACCTGCCTTAAAGCGGTCGAAGCGGGCGCGGACGTCATCGACACGGCTATCTCATGCTTCTCCGGCGGCACTTCCCAGCCCGCTACCGAGACCCTCGTCTACGCGCTGAAGCAGATGGGATACGAAACCGACATCGACGAAAAAGTGCTCGTCGACATCAACAACTACTTCAAACCTATCCGCGACGAATATCTCGCCTCGGGACTTCTCGATCCGAAAGTCATGGCGACCGACACGCAGGCTCTTAATTATAAGATCCCCGGCGGCATGCTCTCCAACCTTATCTCCCAGCTCAAGATGCAGAACGCTATCGACAAGCTCGACGAAGTTCTGCTCGAAACTCCTAGAGTGCGCGAAGACCTCGGTTATCCCCCTCTCGTCACGCCCATGAGCCAGATGGTCGGCGTGCAGGCGGCGAACAACGTACTGCTCGGCGAGCGCTACAAGAATATCGGTAAGGAAGTCAAGGCTTACTGCCGCGGCGAATACGGTCAGGCTCCCGGCAAGCTCAATCCCGAACTCGTGAAAAAAGCTCTCGGCGACGAGAAGCCCATTACGGGACGTTTTGCCGACACGCTCGAACCTCAGTTCGATAAGACCAAAGCGGAGCTCGGCGATACCGCCCGTTCCGACGAAGACGTACTGAGTTACATCGCCTTCCCGCAGATCGCCGAAAAATTCTTCGCGGCGCGCAAGGCGGAAGAAGAAAAGCACGTGAAGTACACCATCGAGCCTTTGAAGGAGGATAAATGATGTTAGGAGCCGTTGAATCCATTTCGATAGGCGAAAGTTTCGCTCTTTCCGGCGTGTCGATAGGCATCATAATGGGCGTACTCGCCTGCATCATGTTGCTTATATATCTTATGTCCTGGCTGTTCCGCCGCTTCGACGAATGGAACTCCAAGAGGAAAGGCAAGATCCCGCCCGTAACGGTAGACGCCACGGCGGCGGAGCCGGTAGCCAAAGCCCCCGGCAGTTGCGGCGATCTCGTTCTCATCGACACCACCGAGCGCGAAGCCGCCATGATAATGGCGATCGTAGCCGACAGCACCGAAACCCCTCTCAACGAGTTGCGTTTCATCTCCATCAAGCAAATCAAGGAATAAAAGGAGCTTTCTTCTATGAAATATAAAGTTACGTTAAACGGAAAGATATACGAAGTCGAAGTCGAGAAAGGCGAAG
>CALVNM010000010.1 GCA_944349735.1 uncultured Clostridia bacterium
AGCGAATTCTTGATGACCACCGCGAGGAATTTGCAGTCGCCGTCGTAAGCTATCATTCCGTGAGGAAGGTTGGCGTTATAGTATATGCTGTCGCCTTCCGCACGCACGGTGGTATAGTTATCGACGGTAACTTTGAGTTTACCTTCGAGAATGAGATCAAATTCCTGGTCGTTGTGGGTGGAAACGTGCAAGGGCTTATTCTGCTCCTCGGGATCGAAACGCGCTTCGACGATGAAAGGCTCGGCGGCTTTATCCTTGAAGTGAGAAGCTAAATGGAAATAATTGAGACCTTTGCGCCTTTCGAGCGGCATACCTTCGCCCGCGCGGGTCACCTGGAATCCGGTAAGACGAGGGGACTCTCCCGAGATGAGCTGGACGATGTCCACGCCGAAGTGCTTGGCGAGTTTCTGAAGGAAGTTAAAAGTGAAATCTACTTTGCCCGATTCGGCGAGACGGTATTCTTCTACCGTTACCATGGCGGCGTCAGCCGCTTCTTCCACGCTTATATTTAATACTTCGCGGAGGTACTTGAGACGCTCCGCGATTTTTTTGATATCTGTTTCGCTGTACATATTGGCTCCTTTATAATTCGGAAGGGACCGTGCCTTCCGGAGCCGTCCGACGCTTTATTTATCTTCTTCGTCTGCGTCGACGGCGGTTTCTTCCGCCGCTTCGGTCTCGGGAGCTTCGGCTTCCTCGGCTACAGTCTCCTCGACTGCTTCCTCGGCGGCTTCCGCGGCTTCTTCCTCGGAGGTCTCGACCTCTTCCGCTTCCGCTACGGGCTCCTCTGCGGCGTTTGCGCTGTTTGCTACCGGTGCGTCGCTTTCCGACGCTTCATCTACTTCTGCATCCCCTCCCGAGGGGATAATACCGATAGTGTCTTCCGCTATTTCCGCAGGCGCTTCGGCCGCTTCGGCGGCTTCGGCGACGTCGGCTTCGGGTTTGTTGACCTCGACGGTGGCTTTGAGCTCTTCTACGCGCTTGTCTACCGCGGCGGCGGAAGGCACGTAGGAATTCTTCGACTTCACGATACGGAAGTCTATGGAGGCGAATTCTATACCGAATATATTGGCAAAAGTATCGATGAGAGTGGCTCTCACTTTGGTTACTACGTCCATGGTGGCGTCGGTGCTGAGCTTAAGGTCAACCTTAAGACGAACGTTACCGTTATCGTCGGCGACGATCTGGACTTTGGTAAGTTTGGCTTCGGGTATATCCTTTATAACGCGCTTCGCGGTACGCTTGACGACGGCGACGGTCGCTTTGGTGGCGGATTCCTTATTCTTGAAGAGCATTACGGAGGAAAGCTTCTCGTTATCCTGGAATGCGGCGAATACGGCAAGACCGGTAAGTACGGCGAAGATCACGGCAAGGCATATGAGCAACGCGCGAACGATGCTGTTGTCGAAATCGTTGAGCTCGAGTCCGCCGAAAGCGGTAACGAGCATCATTATAACGAAAAAGAGACTTATCACACCGAGGGTGATGGTAACAACCTTTTCGAAAATCTTTTTCATTTCTTAACCTCCGTTTACTTCGGCGTACGCCGCTTTATACGCAGTAATTATAACACCCGAAACCGCGTATATCAAGCGATTTGAAGAGCGTAGTCAAAAAAGCCTGCGCGTATACGCGCGCTTGCAACGCGCGCCGACGATATAATATTATGCTCCGTGCGGCGTTCCTTTAGACGGCGGGGAGGCGTCAGGGTCAGATCCTGTTCACTTCTATGGAGTGGCGCGGTTTATCGAAAACGCCGAGAGGGGTATCCGAATAGCCTATAGCGAGAGCCGAAACAGGCGTAAATCCCTCGGGAAGCGAGAGTTTGGCGAGCAGGGCGGGCGCGCTTTCGAGAGGCTTGACGAAAGCCCACAGGTATACGCTCGCGACACCCAGAGCGCGCGCGGCGAGAGCCATATTCTCGATAACGCAGGCAACGTTGCTGTACTCTATGGCGGGGGATTCGCTCATTTTGGAGGAAACGACGATAAGCGTTTTCGCGCCGTAGAAGGGAGCGCGCGCTCTCGGCGAAGTGTCCTTGGCAAGCTCGGTAACGCCGTCGAGGAAGGCTTTGTCCTTCACCACGGTGATATGCAGCGTGTCGTAACGCGCTCTGCCTACGGGTGCGCTCATGCCAGCCTGTAGGATACGTTCGATAAGCTCCGCGCTTACCTCTTTATCGTTGAAATCGCGCGTGGATACGCGCGAGAATATAGTTTCGAAAGTTTCCATATTATATCCTGCTCCTTATGCGTTTTCGATCAGTATTTCATGAAGTTGAGTTTGGGGTATAATTCTTCGAGCGCTTTTTCCTTGCGTTCGGCGAATACCTTTTTGTTGTTTTCGAAAAGGTTGTTGCCTTTGGTGTCTATCGACACGATGAGCGGTCCGAACTCTTTTACTTTCAGCACCCAGAAGGCTTCGGGCATCCCGAGGTCGAGCCACTCCGCGTCCGTTATCTCCTCCACTTCCGCAGCTGCGACCACGGCGGAGCCGCCGGGGAATACGCAATGCACCGCTTTGTTTTCGACGCAGGCGCGAACCGTTTTTTCGCCCATTCCGCCCTTGCCGATTATTACCTTCACTCCGGTGAGCTCGATGAATTCCTTTTCGAATTTCTCCATACGCATGCTCGTAGTGGGACCCACGGAGACCATTTGCCAGCCCGAATCCGTTTTCCTTACTATCGGTCCCGCGTGGAATACCGCTCCCCCCTCAAGAGGAGTGTGCGGCACGATACCCGACAAAACTCTTCTCTTATGACCGGTGTCGCGGCAGGTGACCACGGTACCCGTTATATATATGACGTCGCCGATGCGGAGATCTTCTACGTCGGCGGAGGTGATCGGGGTAGTCAATACTTTTTTCATAGTGCTGCCTCCTTATGCGACAGGACGGTATAGTTCATATCGGCGTCGAATACTATCGTGCCTCTGCGGTGCGCCCAGCAGCCGAACGCCACTCCCACGCCAAGTGCGGAAGGATGACGCGCCATATTTTCGATGTTTACGCAAAGCACGCTCGCGCTTCCCGAAAGCCCTTGCGGTCCTATCGCGATACCGTTGAGCGCGTTTTCGAGATCTTCTTCCATACGCGCGACGAGCGGATCGGGATTACGGGAACCCACTTTACGCAGGGAAGCGCGCTTCGCGAGCTTCGCGCTCGAAGCCACGCAAGTGCCCACGCCTACGCCCACCACGAGCGGAGGACAGGCGTTCACGCCGAATTCCACGAGCGTGTCCGCGACGAATTTCGCTATTCCTTCGTAGCCCGCGCTCGGCATAAGTACCGCGGCGCGTCCGGGAAGAGAACAGCCGCCGCCCGCCATATACACGTCCGCTTCGAGCTTGTCGGAATTCGGCACGAGCTCGTATTCGATATAGGGGACTTTCTTACCGGTATTGGTGCCGGTGTTTTTCTCCTTGAAAGTTTCCACCGCGTTATGGCGAAGGGGCGCTTTTTCGGTGGCGATCTCCGTGGCTTTCAGCAGGAGCGGCTCCAGCTCGTCTATGAGCGGGAAATGCGTTCCCACACGTAAAAAATACTGTATAACTCCCGTGTCCTGGCACAGAGGTCTCGAGAGCTTCACTGCCAAATTCATATTTTCGAACATGCAGTCGTAGACCGCTTTCGCCATGGGGACTTCCTCGGCGGCGCGAAGCTCGGCGAGCTTTGCCACGACGTCGTCGGGAAGCACTTTCGCCACCAATCCGACGAATGACGCTACCGTCGAAACGAATTTTTCCGATTTATCCATAACGCCTCCTTGTTGCGCGGAAATTATACCACGTTTGCCGGTCGAAAGCAAGCGCGCCCGCGGGTGAATTTCATAGGTGAAGCGCGTTTCGTTGACTCGCACGTTCTGCGGGATTATAATAGCATAGAACTGAGGAGGTAAATATGCATTTGCTTTGGGTCAACGTCAAAGACGACTTTATGTTCGAAAAAACCGTGAGGCTCCTTAACGAAGCCGGTTTCAACGGAATGGTGCTGCCGAGCACCAGCATACACAGCGTGATGAATCACGCTTCCGTGGAGCCGATACCTTTTTTCGGCGGCTTCAACAAACTGAAAAAACGTCCTTTCGACACGGGACATACGCTGATAATGCTTCTCGAGCCGGACAGACTCGAGTTAGCCAAGGAAAAGGTGCGCGAAGTGGTCGCGGATATGAAGCACAAAGGCGTGATGTTCTCGATCCCAGTGGAATTCTGCGAAGGGCTTTGAGCTAGCGGGTGGTTCCGCGCATAAGAAGCGCATTCGATTCTTTATATTATAATCGGAATAATTTAATTAAAGCTAAAAGCGAAAAAGAAAGCGGGCGCGTGGCGCGGGCTTTCTACGAAGGTGAATATGACTGCGATATTGGGTATAGCTCTCGCAATGGTTTTCGGTCTTGTATTCAACAGGGTGATGAAACTTTTCAATCTCCCCAGCGTGACCGGCTATCTCGCGGCGGGAATAATAGTGGGACCGTATTGTATAGGGCTGCTGAGCGGCGGCACGCTTACGGGAGTGAGTTTCATAACGGATATAGCTCTCGGTTTCATCGCCTTTTCGATAGGCGGTGAATTCAAGCTCTCGAATATCAAAAGCCTGGGGTCGAAAATTCTCGTCATAACGATATTGCAGGCTCTCGGCGCGGTCGCGCTCGTGATGGGCGCGCTTTTCGTCGTACGCGCCGTCGCTCCCGACCTTATCGACACGCCCGCGATACTGCTTTTGTCCGCGATAGCCACCGCTACCGCACCCGCGGCGACGCTTATGGTCGTAAGGCAGTTCAAGGCCCGCGGCGTCGTGACGGATACGCTGCTTCCAGTAGTGGCTTTCGACGACGCGATAGGGCTTATGGTATTCGCCGTCTGTTCGGGGATTGCCAAAGTGGTGGCGGCGGGCTCCGAACTCACCGTGACTAGCGTTCTTCTGATGCCGCTTTTCGAGATATTCGTAAGCATCGCCATAGGCGCGGCGCTCGGCTTCGTGCTGACCCTTTGCAGCCGTCTTTTCCGTTCTCGCGCCAACCGTCTCTGCTGCATGGTGACGCTTACGCTCGCGGGCGTGGGTATATGCGAACTCAACATTCTCGGCGGCAACCTCTCATCTCTTCTCACCTGTATGATGATAGGGGCGGTGTTCGTCAATACCCGTAAGGACGCGGAAATGATACTCGAAGGCACCGAACGCTGGACGCCGCCGCTGTTCATGCTGTTTTTCGTTATCTCAGGAGCGACTCTCGACCTTGCGGTGATACCTAAGGTGGGAGTAGTCGGCATAGTCTATATCGTATTCCGTTCTCTCGGCAAATACTTCGGCGCTTTCGCCGGAGCGGCTATAACCAAAGCCGACAAGCAGGTAAGAAATCACCTCGGCATAACCCTTCTGCCGCAGGCAGGCGTAGCGATAGGTATGGCGCAGATAGTTGCCAATACCCCAGAATTCGCCGCTATAGCGGGGCAGGTGGTGACGGTGACTCTGTGCGCCACTCTCGTATACGAACTGGTGGGACCTCTGCTTACGAAGATGAGTCTCAAAGCGGCAGGCGAGATCACCGAACGCGGTAAATTACCCGTCACCGAACTCGTGGAAGCCGTACGCGCGCGCATAGCCGCCCGCAAAAGCAAAAGCGACGGCGATAACACCGTCGGCTAAAGTTTTGACGCTCGTAGCCGACAGTAAATGACGGCGCGTCCAGGAAAACATTTATTTTATTACTTGGTGTATTCCTTGTCCAGCCCGAGGATATAATCGGCGGAACATTCTAGGGCTTTGCACAAAGCCGCGAAAGTTTCGAGTTTAGGAAGTTTTTTCGTAGTTTTATACTGTGTGATCATCTCGGGCGAAACGCCGACCATGTCGGCGAGTTGCTTCGTGGTGTAGGGGGAGTATTTGAGTTCTTCGACCAGTCTTTCCTTAATTAGATTCATGTTACTACCTCCTGGGAATTCCCAATATAACTATATAACTGTGAAGTGGACTAAAGGAGTTTTATAACCGACAGTTATCGGCATATGCTGTTAAATCAACGTGACTTTATGCGCGGGTTGCGCTGAAACCTATCGCAGTATATCCGTAAAACGGTATCCTTATACGTAATTACGGAGACCTATAATTGCTCGTATCGGGGCAATAGCTTTATGCGCGACATACGCGCGCGGGTGTTGACAAACGTATAATATTTGATATAATAATCAAGTAACTAACCTGTGAGGAGGCAGACATGGCTTTAGTCAGAGAGAGACGTAGGAAGATTTTCTGGATCGTCGTGGCGAGCATTATCGCGGCGATCGTGGTTTTTTTGGCGCTGGTGACCGTCATAGGGGTCATCGGATATTCCGTTAATTACAATGCTCTCGATGACGTGGAAGCGGTCGGCTCCAGATATACGCCCGTCTTCGAGAACGGAGTATACACGTTCAACGTGGACGCCGAGGACGACTTCCGCATTCTGCAGATCACGGACGTGCATATCGGCGGCGGAGCGTTCTCGATAGGCAAGGACGCAAAGGCGCTCGACGCCGTGGAGAAGCTCGTGCGCGCGGCTAAGCCCGATCTTGTGGTGGTAACCGGCGACGTGGCTTATCCCTTCCCGCTTCAATCGGGTTCTTTCAATAATTTGCGCGAATCGGAAATGTTCGCAAAGCTGATGGAGAAGCTCGAAGTATACTATACTATTTCCTTCGGCAATCACGATACCGAGTCCTACAGCTTCTACGACCGTAACGATCTTTACGAATTCTATTCCGACGAGAAGTATTGCCTTATAGACAGAGCGGATAATGCCGACGGCATAAATTATGCCGTAAACATCGCGGACGCCGAGACCGGACGTATCATACAGACACTCTATATGATGGATACGCACGCGTACGTAAAAGACGGAAACGGACTTTTCGACCGCTACGACGGACTGCACGAGAATCAGATAGTCTGGTATCGCTCGGAAGTGGAGCGTATGAATTCGATCAATGCCGCTTTCGGCGACGTGGAATCGCTGCTTTTCATGCACATTCCGTTCGTGGAATACGAGACCGCCTGGCAGGAATACAGAGAGGCGGGCAGTAAGGATACGGAAAACGTAACGTATTTTTACGGCGAAGCCCTCGAACCCGACGAAAACATATGTCATTCGATGTACGACGACGATATGTTCGAAACGATTCTGGAGCTAGGCAGCACCAAAGGCGTATTTGTCGGGCACGATCATCTCAATTATTACAGTTTAGAATATAAAGGAGTCCGACTTACCTACGGAATGAGCATCGATTATCTTGCATACATCGGCATAGGTAAGGATACGACACAGCGCGGCGCTACGATCATAGACCTCGACGGAAGCGGAAACGCGGACATCGGGATGCTTCCCCTCGAATCCGTAAAATAGATCGTTATAAAGAAAAAAGCGGTAAGCGTTCGCGCTTACCGCTTTTCGTTGTCTTAAGGCACCTATATTTCAAAGAGTGAGTTTCTTATTGAGTTCGCGTATTCTCTCCGTATTGACCTTGACCACTTTGCGGTCGTAGGTGACGAGTCCGTTGATCTCGTCCTCGACGTCGCTTAACTGGGTGTAGACGGTGGCGGAGAGTCCTTCCGGGATGAGAGGGATGATCTCCCTTTCGATAAGCGCGTGATACGCGTTGTCGAAAGCGCCGAGATCGTTGAATTTTTTGTATCCGAAACTCTTGGATTTATTGAAAACGTGACCTTCGACGCCTACGGAGTATCCGCCGAATTCGGATAGTACAACGACTCTTCCCCTTTCGTCACGACGCGGTATCGTAACGGGTCGGAAATAGATGTGGAGCGACTTGAAGTCGCCTCCGCCCTGATCGTGCCAGCCGCTCGCGTGGTCTATCGGACGCGTGGCGTCTATCGAGCGAACGAAGTCCGTGGCTTTCAAAGCGTCGAACTGTCCCCAGCTCTCGTTGAAAGGTACCCACACGGCGACGGATACGCAATTATAGAGCGTTTTTACGGTGCGTTCCGCGTCGATATAATACTCTTTCCGTCCGTCTGCATCTTGTCTTCCGCATGCGGCGTAATTAGTGTCTTTGATTGGAATGTGCAGGAAGCCGCGTATGCCGTTGAGTACGGTATTCGCGCCTTTGCCGCCGTTGATCATATCCTGCCATACTATCATTCCGAGCCTGTCGCAGTGATAATACCAGCGCAGGGGTTCGATCTTGATATGCTTGCGGAGCATATTGAAGCCCATGTATTTGGCAAGTTTGATGTCGAATATCATGGCTTCGTCCGAGGGGGGAGTGTACATTCCGTCGCTCCAATATCCCTGATCGAGCAGTCCGTTATGGAAGTACGGCTTATTGTTGAGCATAAGGCGCGGGATACCCTGCGCGTCTTTGCCGACCGAAAATTTACGCATACCGAAATAGGAGTATACCTTATCCTCTCCGAGCGTGATTTCCACGTTGTAGAGATGCGGATTTTCGGGGGTCCAGGGGGTGAAGCCTTCGAGCCTCACGGTACATTCGCCGTTCATGTCGGTCACGCCGCCCGAAACCGTGAATCCGTTGTCGGTGACCTTGACGGAGGCGTTCTGCCCGCTTACGGCGGGCAGTATGCGGAACCTGACTTCCTTTGCGTCGAAGTCGGGGGTGATATACAATTCTTTCACGTAGTTTGCGGGTACGGACTCGAGCCATACCGACTGCCATATCCCCGATTGCGGGGTATAGAATATACCGCCGCGTTTGAGTTTCTGTTTGCCGCGGGACTGCGGCGCCGTGTCGGTAGGGTCCGTGACTTCGACCGTCAGCACATTTTCGCCCTCTCTGAGGGCGTCGGTTATATCCGAGGAAAAGGGGAAATATCCTCCGCGATGGCGGATGATTTCCTTACCGTTCACTTTGACCGAGGCGAGGTAATCCACCGCGCCGAAATTCAACAGTACTCTTCCTATATTAAATCCCTCGGGAAGTGTGAATACGCGTTTATAGTACAGTACGTCATCCGGTGTAACCACGCGTTCCACTCCGCTTAAAATACATTCGGGCGAAAAAGGTACGAGTATTTTACCCTGATAGCCGTCGAAGGATTTGTTTTTGGGAAGTATCGCGTAATCCCACTCGCCGTTGAGGGGGAAGTAACTTCCGCGTTTGAGTTGAGGGCGCGGATATTCTGGAAGGGGACATTTAACGTCAACGTCTTTGCCGAAATCCGTGATAAGTCTGTCGAAATTCTGTCTGGAAGCCATACATCTCTCTCCCGATGATTTATTCTTATATATGATACCAAAAAAACGCGGTTTTTGCAATACGTAACGCGTTAAACCTTGACACGGGGACGGTTTGGCAATAGAATAGCGGTATGAACGATTCCGCCGCATGCGATAAACTTATCGAGGAACTGGAAGCGGAGGGCAGACGCCCTAGACTGCTATTGCATTGCTGTTGCGCGCCCTGCGCGAGCTATGTCCTCGAATATCTCGCGCCGCACTTCGACGTGACGGCGTTTTACTGTAATCCTAATATCACGCGCGCGGAAGAATATTATAAAAGGCGCGACGAACTCGTGCGGCTCTCTGCGATATACGGCGTTAAAGTAAAGGACGAAGGGTACGACGGAGAACTTTTTCTGTCGAGGACGCGCGGACTCGAAAAGGAGCCGGAGAGGGGAAGACGGTGCAGGATATGTTTTTTCCTGCGTCTGGGGACGACTGCCAAGACAGCCGCTAAGGAAGGATACGATTATTTCGCCACCACGCTTACGTTAAGTCCTTTGAAAGACGCCGCCTTGATCAATTCGGTAGGCGACGAAATGTCCGAGATATTCGGGGTAAAGTATCTGAGAAGCGATTTCAAGAAAAAGGACGGGTATAAGCGTTCGACGGAGCTTAGTAAGATATACGGACTTTACCGCCAGAATTACTGCGGTTGCGTTTATTCCGAACGAAAGAATTGACTAAGCCGGATAAAACGGATATAATCAAGTAGCGCGGAGAAACTCCGCCCGGAGGATTACTTAGGATATGACTGCGTTCGACATAGAATTGGTGGGCAAGATCGGGTCGATGGCGCTCATCGACAAGGCAAACAACGACATAGATTATAACGTCATCGCCCGCATAAGCAGGGAACTCAAGCCCGGATACATGTGGGTCACCTCGGGCGCGACCGAAATAGGCAGACTCGATTACATCCACCGCGTAGGCAACGAACTCAAGGGCGATTATGCCGACATCAAGACCGATTACGCGGCGCAGGGGCAGTCGATTTTGCTCGAGACCTACAGAAGATTCATGGACTCGAGGTATTCTCTTCGTCAGTTTCTCGTAGAGCATCAGCATTTCAACGATCCCATGAAGAGAGAGCATCTCAAAGCGGCGCTTCTGCGTTGTCCGCTCCAGGGAGCGATCCCGATCATAAATTACAACGATCCGGTATGCTCCGAGGAAAACCGCAAGATGGAGATACAGGCTCTACGGAGTTGTCACTCCAAGGTAGTGGAGTGTATAGACAACGATGAGACCGCGAGCCAGATAGCATGCCTCGTTAGACCTAAATATCTTCTCATATTATCCGGTCTCGACGGGATATATACCGACATACACAATGCGGATACTTTGGTAAGGCACATAACGGGCAGCACCGTGGAAGAAGTCATAGAAAATATAGAGTATTATCAGCATTATTGCGACGGTGCGAGCCGTCAGGGCGCGAACGGCGCGAGAGCGAAGCTGGAATACGTCAAGGATCCCGTAAGGCAGGGTACGACGGTACTCATCGCCAACAGCAAATACGGCATACGCGACGTACTGGAAGACCGCGTCCCGTACACGAAGATAAGCGTGGGTTGACGAGAAGCAAAGACGAGAAAAAGCGTTCCCGAAAAGGAACGTTTTTCTTTTTCCGCCACGCGCACTCAGACGTGGAATTTACGTTTCAATTCGTTTACGATGTGGCGCGCCTTGAAAATAACCGTAACCGCTATAGCGGAGACGCCTATGGAGAGCGTGACCGCCGACATGATGGGATTGGCGTGGCTGTCGGTGAGCATAACGATGAGGAACGGAAGCGCGCTCAGAAGTCCTATGGAGATAATGTTCAGAAGGTATCTGTCGGGATGCTTATAGTTGATGGCGATAAATACGCATATCGCCAAGAGCGAGACGAGATAGACAGCGGGGAGTATGAATTCGAATATCACTATCGGTTCGGGAAGCACGCCGCTGAAAGTATAGACCACCACCGACAGCAAGACGGCGTGCGCGGTTATTTTCTGAGGGAAGTAGCTTCCTCCCCTCAGCGTTATTCTTAGAAGGAGATACAGATACAGCATCAGGCTCGACACGACCCAGCAGATACGGGCGTGTCCGGTCAGCAAAGATTCGGTGAGTACGAATACCGCCGTGAATGCGAACCAGAAGAGCAGGTAAATCTTATCGAAAAGATTGCCCGACAGGAAAGGAAGTTTGCCGCGCTTGGGATAGGCGAGTTCGGTCTTTTTCATGTCCTCGCGCGTATTGCCCGCGTCTGAGAGTTTGGCGTGGCATAACGGGCATACTTCCGTTCGGGTGGAGATCTCCACCTGACAGTACGGGCATTTCAGCATATTATTTAACGGGGGTCACTTTTACGCCGTCGCGCGTGTCCAGCACGTTATATCCCTTCTTCGCTATTTCGGCGCGGATCTCGTCGGCGAGCGCATAGTCTTTACGGGCTTTCGCGTCGGCGCGCGCTTTGACGAGCGCCGCGATCTCTTCGGGTATATCCTCGGATTCCTCTTTCTTCTCGGGCAGAGCCACTTTGTCCAAAGAGAGTCCGAATACCTTGTCGAATTCGAGCGCGAGATCGTATATATCCTTCGATACGGGTTCCTTGACTGCGGTGAAAAGTACGCCTAAAGCGAGAGGTACGTTGATGTCGTCCTCGATCGCGCGGCGGAAATCGTCGCGCAGTTTTTCTATGATCGCCTTATCCGTGCCCGAGGCGGCCGCCTTATGACGGGCGAGAGACTGAAGGAGCCTTTCTCTGCTCGTTTTCGCCGCGTCGAGTCCTTCGAAAGTGAAGTTCAGTTTCTTACGGTAGTGCGTGTTAAGGCAGAAGAAGCGGAAGTCTAGAGGGGAATAGCCTTTTTTCTCGAGATCGGCTATGGTATAAGTATTGCCGAGGCTCTTGCTCATCTTGCCGTTATTCACTAGCATGAATTCGCCGTGCATCCAGAAGCGGACGCTCTGCTTGCCCGATAGAACTTCGTTCTGCGCTATTTCGTTCTCGTGGTGGATCGGAATGTGATCCACGCCGCCCGAGTGAATATCGAAGCATTCGCCGAGATATTTGCGGCTCATCGCCGAGCATTCGATATGCCAGCCGGGATAACCTTTGCCCCAGGGGCTGTCCCATTGCATGATGTGCAGGGGATCCGCCTTTTTCCAAAGCGCGAAGTCGGCGGGATGACGCTTCTCGTCGTTCACTTCGACGCGCGCGCCGGCAAGCTGATCTTCGAGGTTGGCGCGGCTCAGGCAACCGTATCTCGGGAATTTGGAAATGTCGAAATATATCCCGTCGGAAGTTTCGTAACTCACGCCGCCCGCTTCGAGCGCCTGTACATAGCCGATCATTTCGGGGATATGCTCGGTGGCTTTCGCTATTATTTCGGGTTTGGAGATATTGAGTTTATCGAGATCTTCGAAAAACACTTTGGTATATTGCTCAGCTATTTCCCAAGGAGTCTTGTTCTGCTCGCGGGAAGCTACCGCCATCTTGTCTTCTCCGTCGTCGGAGTCCGCCATGAGGTGGCCTACGTCCGTGATATTCATGACCCCTTTGATCTTGTACCCTTCGAATCGGAGAGTGCGGCGTATGAGATCCATGAAAATATACGTGCGCAGATTGCCTATATGGGCGTAATTGTATACGGTGGGACCGCAGGAATACATCGTGACTGTATTTCCGTTGAGAGGTTTGAAATCTTCTTTCGTGCGCGTGAGCGTATTATAGAATTTAAGCATATTCTCCTCGTGCCGACCGAGCGTGAAGCTTACGGAGCGGCGTGATCTTTATTTGTTTTCGGTATTGCGACCTTCGGCGGACGGCTTGCCCGCGTCTGGAGGTATTTCGTTGGAAATGGAGTATTTGCAGGCGTTTATGCCCAGTTTTTCCTCAAGGGTAATGATGCGTTTGTTGAGGCGCGCAAACTCCTCGAGTATCGGGTCGGGCAGCTTCTGGTCGAGGTCATTGTATTTTTCGCCGTACATGCGTACCACTCTTCCGGGAACGCCAACGATCGTGGAATGCGGGGGAACGTTCTTGAGTACCACCGAACCCGCGCCTACCTTGCTGTTGTCTCCGATCACGACCGGTCCCAGTATCTTGGCGCCCGCGCTTATCATAACGTTATTGCCTATGGTGGGGTGACGTTTACCGATGTCTTTGCCGGTGCCTCCGAGAGTTACGCCCTGATATATCGTGACGTTGTCTCCGATCTCGGTCGTTTCGCCGATCACCACGCCCGCGCCGTGGTCGATGAACAGTCCTTCGCCTATGACCGCGCCGGGATGTATCTCGATACCCGTTTTGCGGCGGGCGCGCTGGCTTATGATGCGTGCGATGAGCCTGTGACCGCGCACGTGGAATTTATGCGCGATACGATAGTAAAAGAGCGCTTTGACGCCGGAATAGGTGAGGAAAACTTCCCATTTGGATTTCGCGGCAGGATCTTTGTCCATTGCCGCCTGTATATCTTTTTTAAGATGTTCGAACATATGTCTTATAGGGTTATATTATGCGAGAATGAAGGCTTTTGCCTCCATTCCGCAACTGTTTACGTCTGTGTTGGGAGGGCTTGCGTCAGCGCCTCGGCAAAGTGGAATTTGTGGGCGAACGTGAACCTGCGCGCGCGACTTTGCCTTTGGTGTTTCTGAGAGCGCGGGGGTCTCCGGGCTGTCCCGCCTTGGTGGGACGGGTATGTCCGGCATAGGTGTGTTTCTTGTTGCCTTTCGGAACGTACGCTACGGTCTGCGCGGCGCGGTTACGGAAGATGAGAGGCAGTAAAGTGATGACGAACGGGATCGCAAGCAGGAACATATAGAGCATATTGAAGCATACCAATATGTTGCTGCCGTTGATGAAGTCGGTCCAATAGACGGTAAAGTAATTGGAGAGCGCGGCGGACACGCTGTCGCCCGTAAGCTCGGTGAGATCGAGGAAGGCGGGACAGATGAAGGATAGCGCCATACAAATCAATATCAGTATCGGGACGACGTGTACGCGCCTGGACGTGTAACTGAAGAGTCTTCCGATGTCGAATACCAATTCGATCACGCACAGCACCAGAGTAAGGATGAGGAATACTATAGTGCCGTAAGTGGCTATGTGGCGTACTATATTCAGCGCGTTGTAATTGCCGTCCTCGTCTTTCTCGATGGCGATGTTGTTAGCTCTGTCACGCATGAAGCGCACGTAATACCAACTCGTACCCTGCATCGAATCGAGATTTTCGATGACGTCGATGCGGTTTTCGCTGAGCATGGGGGTGCGGAACCATGCCTTGATGACGTCGAATACCGTAATGTTGATCGAAGTCATCTGAAGGTCTTCGTACAGCCATACCATATCGGGGATCTGGTGAGTGTCGGGATCCTCGTATTTTTCGCCCTGTGCGAGAGCTTCTGAGGGATATGCCCAGGTGCCGGAGGGCCAGTCGCCGTTATTGGGGACCTGGAAGTCGAGCTGTCCGGGACCGAGCTTGAAGTAGCCTATAGAAGTGAGCGACAGACGCACGTCGCCCGAGATGGTGTCTTCCGTGGAAGTGATGACGTCGGGCGAGAGGAATGCCGAGCAGAGCATTACGGCGAGGAGGGCTATGATGAGGATCATCATAACGAGAGGGCATGCCGCGCCGAAATAACGCGTCTTCTTGAAATAGGACTCGAAGTCGAAATTTACGTCTGAATAAGCGTCTACGTATTTGCCGAGCGATTTTTCGCGCCTTTCGCGCTGAAGAGAATTATAAGCGGCGTGCGATTGCATTTCCGCCGCGAGGATATTGGGGTCGTAATCGCCGCGCTGGACTTTATCGAGTAGTTTTTTGTATTCCGCTCTGGTATTTTTGAGCTTGGCGCGCATATACGGCGAGTCTGACTCGCGCATATCCCACTTAAGCTCCTTTATTTTGCGTTGCAACAAGTCGACGAGTACCGCTTCGTCGCGTTCAGTCCAATGGGCGTTGAACATTTTTGAAGTAGTGAGAGGTGCTTGTTTTGCCATATCGATCCTCCTGACGGCATACGCGCGCGGCACGCGCGCCACATATACGTATTTACATTATATATCGTGCGCGGGTAAATTTCAAGTGCTAATTATAAAAATGTCGTCGGCGGAAAAAATTGCCTGAAGCGTCCGCAAAAACGCGGACGCTTCAGGCGTATATAACTCGTCCCGGTGCGTCACACGTTGAATCTGAACAGCACCACGTCGCCTTCGGCGAGAACGTAATCTTTGCCCTCGCTTCGGACCTTTCCTTTTTCCTTGGCGGCGTTGAATGAGCCGCATTCGATGAGAGTGTCGTAATCCACTATCTCCGCGCGTATGAATCCGCGCTCGAAGTCGGAATGTATCTTACCCGCCGCCTGAGGCGCTTTAGTGCCGACGGGTATCGTCCACGCGCGAGTCTCTTTCTCTCCCGCGGTAAGGAAACTCATGAGACCGAGCAGACGGTAAGAGCTTTTGACTAGCTGGTCGAGTCCCGAATCCCCGATGCCGAGTTCCGCTTTGAAAAGCTCTCTCTCTTCGGGGTCGAGGGCGGCGAGTTCCGCTTCGGTCTGAGCGCACAGAACGATCACTTCGCTCCCTTCGCCGGCAGCGTATTCCCTGACTTCGCGTACCATTTCGTTGTCGGAGTCTCCTTCGGAAACGTTGGCGCAGTAGATGACTTTCTTGGAAGTGAGCAGGAATAGAGAATCTACGTAAGCCTGTTCGTCCTTATCGAGCCGCACGCTTCTGGCGGGCTTGCCTTCGGACAGAGCGTCGTATATTTTCTGCTGCAGTTCCAGTTCGTCGCGATACTTCTTTTCGCCGCTTTTCATTGCCGTTCTCGTTTTATCCATTCTTCGCGTCAGGGTATCCAAATCGGCAAGTACAAGTTCCAGATTTATTGTTTCTATATCTCTCACGGGAGATACGTCTCCGTCGACGTGGGTGATGTTCTCGTCGCGGAAACAACGTACGACGTGCACTATGGCGTCCACTTCGCGGATATGCGAAAGGAATTTGTTACCCAGTCCTTCGCCGTGGCTCGCGCCTTTGACCAGACCAGCGATGTCGACGAATTCGATCGTAGTGTAGACGATCTTCTTGCAGTTGTAGAGGGCGGCGAGCTTGGGCAGTCTTTCGTCCGGTACCTGTACCACGCCGACGTTCGGCTCTATCGTACAGAAGGGATAGTTGGCAACGTCCGCGCCGGCAGAAGTCAGCGCGTTGAAAAGGGTGCTTTTGCCCACGTTGGGCAGTCCTACGATTCCAAGTTTCATATCGAGTCCTTCAGCCGGATGTCAAGTCGCGGCTTTATATAATTTTTTCAATTTGACTTTTGCCGCCGCCAGAGCGTTATCCACCGCTTTTGCGTCCAAAGAAAGCTCCTTACCGATCTCCGCATAGGAAAAACCGTCCAGATAAAGCTTGAGAACGGCGAATTGTCTCGAGGAAAGCGCGCTTTCCGCTTTGCGGAAAAAATTCTCGTCGCTTTCGCCGCGGATGTAGCTCGTGACGGGGTCGTCCGCATATCCTATCGAAAGCGCGAGGCGTTCCTCGTTGGTGGCGTCGTCGGTTATGGGAACGGAAGCTGCGAGAGAGGGATTGGCGGAGCGTATGGCGGAACGCAGCGCGTCCTTGATCCTGTTATGTATGCACACGGCGGCGTACGAGGGGAAAGAATTGTTCCGCTCCGGACTGAAGTCCGCCACCGCTTTGCAGAAGCCGATAGTGCCTTCCTGAATGAGATCGGCGGTGTCGGCGCCCCCCGTTATGAAATACGAACGCGCTATCTTGCAGATGAAAGCTTTGTACCTTGCGTACAGTGCGTCGTACGCCGAAGAATCGCCTTGCTGCGCGCTCGTTATAAGGATGCTTTCGTCAGTCGAACCGTTATGCATCGTTACTCGAAGTCCTTTACGGGTGTCGTTCGGAAATGCGCTGACGCACCGCTTCGTACAGGAGTATCCCGCACGCGACGGAAGCGTTGAGCGAATTGACTTTACCGAATTGAGGTATCGATACGACGCCGTCGCAAAGTTTGCGCGTCAGAGCGTGAACGCCGCCGCCTTCGCCTCCGACCACGATCGCCGTGTCGCCGGTAAGATCGGCGTTATAGACGCTGTCGCCGTCCATATCGGCTGCCAATACGGTGACGCCTTCGTTCTTAAGGTATCTCACGGCGTCGTTGAGATTGGCTACTTTACAGATTTTTACGTGCGCCGTGGCGCCCGCGCTTACGCGAATGACGGTGTCGGTAACGCCGACGCTGCGGTGACGCGGTATGACTACCGCGGTAACTCCCGCGCAGTCCGCGACGCGAATCACGGCTCCGAGGTTATGAGGATCTTCCACTCCGTCGAGCAGCACGAAGAAGAGCTTCCCGCCCTCGCGCCTCGCTTGCGCGAGCGTGTCTTCGAGATCGAAATATTCGTATTCGGTAGCCACCGCTATGACTCCCTGGTGGCGGTGAGAAACGCTCATTTTATCGAGGTACTCTTTCTCTACGAAAACGGTTTTGATCCCGGCTGCGCGCGCCTTGGCGAAAACGGCTCCCGACCGACCCGCGGTATTGCCTTTGAGCAGACAGATTTTCTCTATCGTGGCTCCTCCGTCAAGCGCTTCCAATACGGAATTTATGCCTTCTATAAGCATGTGTTAAGGCTCCTTGTCGCTGTAATATTTATTCGGTTAAGGTAACCGTATTATGATTTACGGTTTCCCGATGTCGGATTCGTATGCGATGTGTATCAGCTCGTTGAGGCGCGCCGTATCGCCCGTGAGATAGAGGTATCCTATGAGTCCTTCGAAGCCCGAAGCGACCTTGTAATCCACTACGTCGGCATGTTTTGCCACGGTTTCTTTGCGCGTGTTCCGCGAGCGCTTGTATACCGCCAGCTCCTCTTCGGTAAGCACACTTTCGATGCGCTTGAGAGCTGCCGCCTGAGCGGTGGCGTTGATTTCGTGAGCCGCGAGTACGTGAAGAGCGCCGCTCTTGACGTTGACGGATGAGGCGAGCCTCGACCGCACGTATAAAGTCTGTACCGCGTCTCCCACGAACGCCAATACTCCCGCGTCGAAACGTCGCGCTTCTTCTCGGCTGTAAGGCTCCGTAAATGCAGGCATGTATTCTCTCATCGCGTGTTGTCTCCGTGGTGACTTTCCTTCTCGGAACATTATAGCATAATGCGCGCCGAACGACAACGATTTAGTTTAAAAATAAGCTTTTGCGGGCTTGAGGCGGGGAAACAAATAAAATTTACCTTTAGAGTTGTGACGGCGGGTATTGACAGTGACGAGGAAGTGTTGTAATATTTATATATGTATGCGTATGTGTGTGCGCAAGAGCATAGGCAGGCGCGCGGCACGCGCCCGGGAGTCGGATACGGAGTCGTATGAATAGAGTCGTTAAACGTTTGATCATGATAATAATGCTTCTCGCCGCGACGGCGGCTGTGATCGCGCTTGCCGGTTGCAGCGATAACGTTACGCAACGCGCAGACGCGGCGGAGCGTATCCAAGTCGACGACACTCACGTATATCTTGCTCCCACCGGAGCCCCCAGTACGTTCAAACTCAATCCGATAGTTTATCCTATCGATACCGCCAGTCAGAAAGTTTATTATAAGCTCGCGGATTCGAGCGACAAAAAGTATCTCAGCGTAAACGAGAGCGGCGTTCTGCAGGCAAAAGGCATACAGAAAACCGACGAAGAAGGTAATAACCTCGATATTATCGTGCGTATAATAAGCGCCGCCACTCCCTCGGTAAGCCTCGACGTCACCGTGACGATAGAGACCGTGGCGGTGGAAAAAATACTCTTTGCGGAGCAGACGGTCGTCGTCGAGCTTCATGAAGAAGGAATCCAGCTCAATCCCATATTCTATCCCGCCCACGCGATAACGGGCAGAGACGTTATATATACTTCCCAGGACGAGTCGATAGCCACTGTCGATTCCAACGGTTTCGTGCGGCCGGTAGGCATCGGCAAGGTAGCAATATGGGTGACTACGCCGAGACAGGGCGCCTTCGACACTCAGGTGGAAGCTCACGTGAACGTCGACGTCAGATATTCCACTCTCAATTACAGGCTCGATCTCACCACGGACAGATCTACTCTCAAGCAGATTTACGGTCAGACGGAGCCGATCGGGTTCGTACTGAGTCAGCTGGACGATACCTGCGATCCTTCGCCGTCAATATTGTGGTACGTGAACACCACTCCCATCGACGGAGTCGGGATCAAGGACAACAAAGTTCTCAATTACAATCCTTCCACGCTTCCTGTGGGCGAGTATAACATCCGCGCGGTACTGGATAACAGTACTCAGCGGCAGGAACTGATATCCGAGACCATCACGATATACAGTCCGCTTAACGATATAACGCTCGACGTTCTCAATTCGTACGAGCGGTTCGTGGTGGACGACAGCATTAACTTATTGATAACGTACCAAGAACGGGTATATCCGCCCGAAAGTTACAGATGGACCATAGTACACACGTCGCGTGAAGGCGCTGTCGAGACGACCGTATTGAACCGCGCGCCCGCAGAACAGAGCGTCGGTAACGTGCTTATACCGGATCTTTCGTATTTATTCGAGGAGACCGGGAAGTATGAAATAACCGCCGAAGCCATCGTAAAAGGCGTGGCTTCCGGTATATTCAGCGAGACTGTCACCGTCGAGGTCTACGAACGCCCGGAGGGTAACGACATAACCGACCCTTATATCGAGGGAACGCGTATAGACGGCACGGTATATCCTCTCGTCAAGTGGCGACCTCTCCCGTATGATACGGGATATACGGTGGAGATAGACTGCGACGGAGCGGTGACGACCATGACTGAGGAAACTCACAGGGCTTATTTCGGCGTCTCGAGCGTATATCTTCCCCCCGAAGCCGCCACGCTCGACAAAGACTTCGCAGTTCGCATAAAGAGCGACAAATACAACGCCTGGACCGAATGGATGTATTATAAAGCGGGCGACGTACGCGGCGGCGCGTATCCTTATCTCGACGAATACGTCGGAGGACACAACAGATACATCACCGACATGCGCGAATTGGGAGACCTTCTCAATTATCTTGCGGTATTCAGACCGACTGAACTTATGAATACGTCGGGGCAGTACGAACTTGCGCTTTACATACCGTTCGCGTATGCGGATCTGCCGGAAGACGCATACCCGCTCTCCGACAAAGATCTCCAATATACCGGCACGGAAGCAAAAGTGAATATGTACAGGCTTTTCATCTCCGCTGTGCGCGCGTACGTGGAATCGGTGAGGATTTCGTACGCTATCGGCGACTGCAACATATACGGAATAAACCGCATTACTATCAAATTCGAAACGGCTGGCGAACCTGACAGAGCCTACGGCGTTACCGCAGGAGTGAAAGAAGCTTCGTCTCTGACGCACTATACGGATACGCCGCGGGACGAAGACGCGGCGCTACCCGTAGACGCGCTCGACGAGACCGTTCTGGTCGCTACGTCGAATCAGCTCTATCTCGCCGTTGCTAGCGGCATGAGACCTCTCACTGTAGGCGGCAGCGACGCCGAAAGGATCTACGCCCGCGCAAGAGAGATACTCCGAGAGATCAACGGAGACGATTCCACGGATCTCGAGAAAGTGCTTGCGATATACGACTGGCTGTCCGATAACGTGATATACGATTACGCCGTGTCGGCGGACAATCCCGAGAATCCCAATTCGTATAACGCTTTCTACCTCGAGGGCGTATTCGACGACGGCATCGCGGTATGCGACGGTCTTTCCAAAGCCTTCGTACTTATGTGCGGGATAGAAGGCATACCCGCGTACAGGATATGCGGCACGGAGAAATTCAGCGGCGTCGGACACGCCTGGAACGCCGTTCTCATAAACGGCAAGTATTATATCGCGGACGTGACGTGGAGCAATTATAAAATGACTCTGTCCTCGGAATCGGGCGACGAAGTCATAGAAGTAGTTTCCTACGCCAATTTCCTTATCAGCGCGGACGAGGCGGAAGAAACGCACCACACATACGGAGAGTATGACGTAGCCGGAGGAGACAATCCGGGATACGCCTATTCTTACGGTATCGGCAACGGCTACGACACCATGGTGGACTCGGATGAAGAGCTTATCTACATAATCAGCGAGTATCTACCGGGATTTGTATCCGAGGATACCGATATATGGATTGAGCTGGGAATAGACGAAGGCTATCTCATGGCTAAATACGACGAAAAAGACGAGGGAGATATGACCGGCTACGACGTTATAAAAGGCATAGTGGCGGACAATCTTCCCGCAGGATACGCAATAAGTATGTATAACGGCGACGGCGTGCTTTTCGTGAATCTTACGAAGTGACGTCGGGCGTCGATTTAAATTTCGGGAGCAACGAAATATGGAATGCAGATTAACTAAATGTTTTCTCGGCAGGATGCTTGAGATAACAAGCGGCGACGTGTGTCTCGGAGTCACGCTCGACGTGGGTCCGCGCATTATCAAGATCGCAGGCAAGAAGGGCGAGAACATCGCCTTCGAGGATAAGGGAGACGCGGTCAACAAGGACGTCTCCGCTATCTACGGCGAGGGTAAGCAGTGGCACATATACGGCGGACACAGAATGTGGCTGTCTCCGGAGGACGAGTCCACGTACTATCCCGACAATACCCGCGTAGATTACGTTATGACGGACAGCGGCGCGATATTCGAGCCCGGCGAATGGAAGGTAAAGAATGTCCGCCCCCGTCTGGAGCTTAAGTTCGACGGCAAGAACGGCGTCGAGGTGGAAATGAGTTTCGTAAATACCTCGTCCAAGGCGCAGAAGCTTTGCATCTGGGCGCTCACCGTACTGAAATGCGGCGGCAAACTGACAGTCCCGCTTTCTACCGAGAACACCGGATACCTCGCCAACAGAAACCTCGTTCATTGGCACTATAACGATGTGAACGACGAAAGATTCGCGCTCTATAACGATAAATTCGTGCTGACGAGCACTCCCGACGCGAAAGGTCCTTTCAAGATCGGGACGATGCTCAAGGGTATCAAAGCCGTGTACGAATACAACGGCACGGTATTCACTAAAGAATGCGCTCAACGCGACGGCGAATATCCCGATTTTACCTGCAACCTGGAAACTTATACAAGCGAACTCATACATGAAGTGGAGACGCTTTCGCCTATGGAAGAGATTGCACCGGGCGGGAAAATAGTTCATACCGAGAAATGGAGAATAGAATGAAAACGCTTAACGAAAAATATTTTCCCATGTATCTGTACGCCAAGGAATTCCGCGAGGGAGCGGAGCGTGCTGGCGTAAGACCTCTCGTGATAGCGCTCGAACGCGGCGAAGGCGAAGCGGAGCATTACACGACCGGCATATATGACGAAGGACACGAGGACGAAAACTTCAGGTATGTCGAACGCATAGTGAAATTCATGTTGTGGGCTTACGGCGGATACCGTTTCAGTCTGTGGGGAGCCGACGACGGATTGTTGGCTCGTCTCAGGGAATGTTATTCCGCTTCCGGGGCGCGCAGATTCGACGTGGATTTCATGGAGCAGGTCTATTTGAGAAGACTCGAGTTCGTCTCGGTAGACCGCGCGGAAGATCTGCCTCCGGTAGGAATACGCGCGGAGCGTTCCTCCCCGGTCGCTTCCGGTAAGCGCATAGGGTTTGACGCAGGTGGGTCCGACAGGAAAGTGACCGCTTGCGTGGACGGCAAAGTCGTGTATGAAAAAGAGACTATTTGGTATCCTAAGCTACAGTCTGACCCCGAATATCATCGTCAGGGGATAGAAGACAGCATCGACCGCGCGCTCGAAGCGCTCGGCGGCGAGGTGGAAGCTATAGGCGTTTCGACGGCGGGTATAGTCGTCGACGGAGAAATACGCGTCGCTTCGCTTTTCCGTAAGGTGCCGCAGGAGATATACAGAGAAAAGGTTTTTCCGATATATAAAAATCTTGCGGCGAAATACGGCTGCCCCGTGAAGGTCGCCAACGACGGAGACGTAGCGGCGCTTGCGGGAGCTTTCGGTCTCGGCAAAGGCAAAGTGCTCGGTATCGCCATGGGCACGAGTCTTGCGGGCGGATACGTGGACGGAGACATGCGCATCAGGGGGTATCTCAACGAGCTGGCCTTCGCACCCGTCGACGCGGATCCCGACGCCGCCGCGGACGAGTGGAGCGGAGATCTGGGCGTAGGCGGCAACTACCATTCTCAGGACGCCGTGATACGGCTTGCGCCAGAAGCGGGCATAACGCTCACGCCCGATGCAAGTCCCGCCGAAAAGCTTAAAGAGGTCCAGAAGCTTGCCGAGGAAGGCGACGAACGCGCTCTCGCTATTTTCTCGCGTCTAGGAGATTACGCCGCCTACACTTTGATGTGGTTCCGTAATTTCTACGATTTCGACACCGCGATATTCTTGGGACGCGTGGCGTCGGGGAAAGGCGGCGACGTGCTTATCAACCGCGCCAAAGAATTGCTCGCGGATCTCGGCGCCGACATAGCCGTGGAACTTCCCGACGAAATGTCGAGGAGACTCGGTCAGAGTTATACCGCGACTCAGCTGTGACGGTTTGAATGAGCCGAACATAAGGAATTCGTCGCCGCTTTGCGGCGGCGTTTTTTATTTTTTCTATGTTCCCTGCCGGCACGACTATATGCGAATAGACTGTCCGACGTCTGCGTACGGGCGGAAAAATTAGACAGGAAGCAATGAGCATACGCGCTCGAGCGTATGCCCGAGCGCCGGTATTTTATACGTTTTACCTTCCTCATGTGTCGGGGCGCGGCGGTCTTCGTCAGGGTCCTCTCGGCGGCTGCCGAGAGGCTTCGATGTCAGCAAAGGCGCGCCTTACGATTAAATTTTAGTAAATAGTTACGCTCGCGATGCGCATTCACAAAAAATTCACTTAAAATTCAAAATAGCGCGCATACGCGCGAAGGGCCACAGGATATTGGGGTTCTAACGGTATCCGACCACAAGAAAAGGCGGAATACGGTGAACGTTAAGTGAATTTTAAGGCACGCGCAAAGATTTTGTAATTATGGCGCGGCTTGACACACGCGTATGTATGTTGTAGAATTCAACCGTGGCAGGACCCGGACGAGGTCCTGTCGCCGTTTATAAAGCGTTGAAATATAAAGCCTCTCGCATTGAGGAGATGGAATTATGAAACTGACTCTGGCAAAAAAACTATTTCTCATTCTGCTCGCCGTCTCGATGATAGCGCTTCTGTTCGCATGTTCTCCGCGCGATAATACCGGAAACCCCGACGACAGTATCATTAACGGCAACGAAATCGAAACGGACGAAGAGATCCGTAATCAGGAGATAACCACACAGACGGACGCAAAAGAAGCTCTGAAGCAGGCGGTAAACAATTATAAAACGCAGTATGCCGCTCCGGAGAATCCCGACTGGTTCGTCATCGACGTTACTCTTACATACAATTACGAGTATTTCTGGCTCGACAGCACCGAAAAATACGACACTTCTTCGGCGTTCACGGTGGTGCTCAAAGCCAATCTGCATCTGAAGGATAACAGCCAGAGTCAACTGTACTTCCAGATCCGCAACAGCAACAGCGTTCCGGTATTCTGCATTTACTATGCGGAAGGCTATTCTTATTTCGTCATAGGCACCAGCAGGTTCTATACTCCCGAACTCAATCTCACGCAGATCGGTTCGATGATATACGAATTGCTCGGCAGCGCCGGCATCGACGTCACTCAGCTTCTTGCGAGCTTGGCTACCGGCGAATCGGGTAACGCCACTCTCGACGAGTACATGCCTATTGTGGGCAACATCCTTTTCACCAAGACCGCGTATTTCACTTCCTATTCTCCCGACGAGAACGGCGAGTTTACGATGCGCGACATCAGTTTCACTATCCAGCTCAATCAGATCCTCAAACTCCTGAGCGGATCCGGTATCAGCATTCCCGGCGTCATAAGCATTTCCTTCAAGACGATATGGGATCAAGTGGGACTTAATCTCGACCCCGTACTCAACCAATTCCTCGGTTTCACTGTGGCTCAGCTCGGCGAGAAAGACTGGCCCGACATGACCGCTCTGTATACTGCGGTCACTCAAAGGCAGCTCGTCACACGCATAGATTCGTCCGGTCTCGAGGCGCAGGAATACGATTATGTGATGCAGGGAGTGGCGATAACCATCGACACCAAGCAAGACGTCGACGAGACCCGCGCTCAGTATGCTTCGACGGAGCCTGCCGACATCAGTCCCGATGCCGATCCCATCGAGGATTATTCGGTGGCGATCAATCTCTCGCCCATACTGCTTTACGCAAGCGACGAGCCTGTATCCATCAACTTCGCCAACCTCAACGTCAACGAGGAAGGCAGACGTTCCTATTACTCCGAAGGCGGCCTCGGAAATATCGGGCTTGCGGGTACTCTTTACGTTGAGAATGACGAGAACGGACGTCTTACCATCAATTCCATACTCGGCGACGTGTTCGATCTCGACCTCGGCGCGCTCGGCGAGATGCCCATCGATTTCCCGTATGCCGCAAGATACGAATTCCAGCTCGACGTAAAAGTCGCTCTCGATTTCTTCAACGGCGCGGATACCGTGGCGGAAATAACCATCAATTATAACGGTACGCCGTTGATAAGAGTTTATCTCGGCGATAACGTGCTGTATCTCAACTTCGAGAATCTTAAGGCGGCTTCCGGGCAGGTATTGCCCAACTTGAAGATCCCGGGATTCAACATAAACATGATGCTCGACGGCTTGTTCCTCGATATGATCAAGCCTTATATCGATCCCAATTACGTCGCGGGCGCTTCGGGGGCTTCCAACGCCGCGAACGCCGAGGGTGACGAGGGCGGTTCGAGTATCGACGTCATGGCTATCCTCGGACTTATACTCGACAACTTCAATTTCCCCGGCAGAGAGGAATATCTCTATAACGAAGACGGCACCGTCATGACCGACGAGAACGGCGACCCCATACCCAATACGTGGGATATTTCGATGATCCTCGACAACGAGGCGCTCGCCGAGCTTATCGGAATGATCACTCCCGTCAACGGCGTATTCGGAGACGATCTCAAATTCGGGCTGTATTTCAACCAGCTCGATCCGCTCAACACACTCGAGATCAAAGCGGAACTCACCGATACCGTCAGATTCGGTATTCAGCTCGACGAGCTTACCTACCTCAAGGAGCCAGAGTGGGACAACTATTCGATGGTCGATACCGAGGAAAAACGCAACAGCTATACGAGTCTTCAGGTAACGCTCAGCGACAACGGTATTTTCAATATCACGAACAGTAATTTCTTCTTCAAGATGGCGGGCGACGTCACTCTCGGTATGAACGCTACCGAAGGCGGACTCGATTTAAGCGATCTTATCGGAGTATTCGTGGACAATCTCCTGCTTTCCATAGGAGTGGAGCAGACCAAGTACCTCAAACTCGCATACAGGATCGAAGCGAATATAGATATACTCAATATATCCGACATCGAGCTGAGAGTATTGATATTCAATCCGGAGAATGAGAATCCGGAGAATGAGACCAATTATCTCGCGGTCTACTATACAGGCGCGAGCGATACGATATGGATAGATCTCAGCATGCTCAACAATCTGACCGACCAGATACCAGGTCTCTCTTCGTTGGGCAAGCTGCCGAGACTGAAATACGAGAACCTCGGTCTTAAAAACACGCTTTCCGGAATAGACATCGTAGGCTTGCTCGGGTCATTGCTGTATCCGTCGGCAAGCGGAGCGAGCAACGCGCCCGAAGGGCTGGTCGTCGATACGTCCGATCCTTCCTTCGTCTATAACGCTTTTGCGACTTTCAATAAGGCGTTGCTTTATAACGAATATATTACTCAGATGGCGGTCACCGGCAATCTCTTCCGTCCTTCGACGGAGATAGAGGGCGCATATAACGAAGAGGGCGGCGCCACCGACGCGGGACTCGACATACTCGGTCTTATAGGAAGCGCGCTCGACAGAGTTGTCATCGATAAAACTACAGGTACCCTTACGGTATATATAGCCTCCAACGTACTGGTATCCGTTCTCGGCATGCTCATAACGGAGCTTCCTGCGGACGCGAATCTGCCCGAAGTCAACGCTTTCGCAGAAATACATCTTGTCGATCTCGATTTCAGCAACGGCTATCCCGAGGACGGTTATCTCAGGATATATCTCGCTTTGCGCGACAGCACGAATAAAGACATCGAAGCGGTGTACGTAGAGCTTGATATACTTAAGGATATTCAGCTTACCACCGGCGAACAGAATCTCTGGAATCTTTCCGAGGACATCGGCTATCAACAGTCCTTCAAGACTATACAGAGTTTCCTTGACGGTCTGATAATAGGCTTGAGGCTGAGCGGCGAATTCAATCTTTCCGCCGTAGAATTCGACGAAAACGGAGATCCCGTACCCGTGGTGGACGCGGAAGGCAATATAGTTTACGACGAATACGGCAATATCGTTTACCGCAAAGCCGAACAATACGTCAACGATTATCTCAACGGTCTGCTCGGCGGACTTATCGAAGGACTCGGTCTGCTCGTGGATACGAGCGAATTCAACGTCGAACTCGGCTTCGAGATCATCGCCAAGATCAACCTCTCTGGCGTTCTCAAACTCGACGGTTCCGAAGGCGCGGACGCCATATCCACGCTTTTAGGCAAATCGGAGATCAAGATACGCCTGTACGATAAGGAAGCGGGACACGGTAACGTAGACATACTCGGTCTGTACCTCTTGGACGGCAATCTGTACCTCGACCTTTCCTACTTCGGTATGCCGAATATAGGCGTAAGCAACGTGGCTAAGCTTATAGACGACATAGCCGATCTGACGTCTTCGCCCACGCCCGGAGAAGAAGGCGCGCCCGTATCCAATCTTCTCAATATCGACAACAACGCGTATTATGCCAATCTCGCCAATCCCGAAGCGGTCGCTTTGCAGGTAATACTTTCTCCCGAAGCTCTTTCCGTAAGTCTTACCAAAGACGCGATAGCGGGCCTGCTCGGATTGTTCCTCACGAGCGATCTTCCCATCACCATTCAGAATACCGATCTCTCGCTCGGCTTCGGCGAAGAGGGCGTGTCTATAGACCTCAACACCGGTGTGGAGATATTCAAGCTCTCGCTCGGATTGGGCAACTTTAAGATAGCGCTGGACGAATCCGAACTGACAGGCGCCGACTTCAACGTCGCGCTTCCCGCCGGTAAGGAATTCTTCCTCACCAACGACGGTATGCCCACAAATATCTTCTTCGAACTCGGAGGAGGAGTGGGACTTACATCGGATCCCATAGAAGGCACCGATTCCAATATCATCAACCTCGCGCCCGCGCTCTCCGGTCTTCTCGGCGACGTGGAGTTAGAAGCTCTCATCGAGTTCCTCGGTATCGTGGACGCACAACTCTTCTTCGACATTCAGGCGAGCCTCAATCTCGAGGAGCTTATCTCCATAGCTTCGGGCGGCTTCGATTTCGCGAAGATCAAAGAGACGGCGCTCAAACTCACTTTCGAGACATACGCGAGCGACGACCCGAACGATATAGATCCCGCGACGGGCGAAAGGAACCGCAAAGCGGTCATTTCGCTGTATTATATCGGCGGTGATCTCTATATGAATATCGATACCGCGCCCATACAATTAAAATACATATATATTCCGCAGGCTAACGAGGTCATAGCGGAACTCATAGCCGCGATAAGCGGCGGCACGACCGAAGGCGGTACGACCGAGGGCGGCGCGTCCGGAGCCGAAGGAGACGGGGACGTCGAAGTCGGAGCCGACGACGTAGTAAGCACTTATATCGATCTCGCTCTCGCCAACGGCGGTCTTACCGTAAATATAACCAAAGCCTTCCTGCTCGGCGTATTCGCCGCGCTCGGACTCGACGTCGGTTCCTATCTCGACACCTTCGACATCGAAGTGGGTATCGGAGCCAATCTCCATCCGCTCGGCGTCGAACTCGAACTCAAGCTCCGCGACATAGGCAACGGGGAAGAGGGCGAAGGCGGCAATTACGTATCCCTTAACGCCGCGATCGATAACCTGGAATTGATGTTTGAGAAAGGCATCGACGATTCCGGACTCGATAAAGATCTCTATCAGACCGTAGAAGAGCTTCGCACCATAGGAGTCACTCTCGACGGCGTCATCAAAGCGGAGATCACCGCACCCGCGGGCGAAGTGACAGACGAAGAGACGGGAGCATCGGGACACATTCAGTCCTTCACCGAAATATTCAAAGAGATAGCAGAGCTTCTTTCGCAATCCGCCGAGAAAGATAAACTCGTATGGATACGCGAAGCCGCTCTCGGAGAGCACGGCGAACAGTTCCTGGGTATGGACGATACCGAGCTCGGCGCGTATTACGACGAGAACATCGCGCCCATAAGCTACGACAAACTGCTCAACGTAAGTCTCATTCTCGAAGTTATAGACGACGTTATCAATCCCGGCGAGGACGCTACGTTCGGCGGCGAGATATATTACGACGTCGAAGTGATCCTCGACATCACCGAGATCTCCAACATCAAAGCGTCGCTGTTCTTAAGTTCAGTGGACGACGAAGCCCATAAGGGCGACATACTCAGCGTCAGCGTGATGGGCGTTTACGACGAGGAGAAGGATGTTTACGACATCAATCTCTTTGCGGATCTCACCAAGCTTCTCGCAGACGGACTTGTCATCAAAGATCCCATCAGAGTTTCGAATTTCTCGGAATTCGCGGATTATATGAACAGATTCACGGAAGTCGCTACCGGCAAGACCGAGAAATACGATCCCGTGGCTCTCAATTCCTCCAATAACGGCATCTCCCTTCCGAAGAACGCCGACGGCGACGTCCCCGCAAGTATAATGACTGGCGCCGCCATAGTGCTTGCCATAACTTCGTCTCCCGACGAATTCGGCATCCCCAATAACGCTCCGGTAGCGCTCATTGCGCCTTCGGCAGCCATATATTCTCTCATAAACAGCTTCCTGTCCTCCGGCTCCTCTCAGGATTTCGAGATCGCCGTCGACGAGAATCTCATCGAGAATTACGTTGCGACCGGAACTTATACCGATAAAGAAATATATTACGCCTTCCGCGGGCTGTCCAAGCAATTCATGGACAAAATGCTTGCCGCTTCCGAAGCGGGTATCGTAAGCGAAGGCAACTATATCGCAATCAAAGGCTATTGGGATCAGTTCGACGCCGACATACGCGGATACTTCCAGAACGGAGCGACCGCCGACATGTATATCGCAAGAGCGGGCAACGTCATAACCGTAACCGAAGCCATAGCCCTTACGGGTACCGAACGCGAAACGCTCGAAGCCGCTCTGACGGCGTTCGAGGCGGGTTACGCGCTCCTTACCGACGGCGTGGCGGCATATACGCAGGAAGAACATCTCGTCCTTAAAGCGGGTCTTGCGGAAGAACGCAAAGACGAGCTTAACGACATGCTCGTGGCAGGCGAGATCACTCAGCCCACTTACACCTGGCTTACGGAAGGCAAGATCCTCATCGACGGTATTACCGCGGTCAACCCCGACGAGTATCCCGCTATAGACGTGACCAAGTTCTTCGGCGATTACGGTCCTTCGCTCACCGTGGAGATCGGCGCTACCGACGTTCCCACCGGTAACGGAGACGAAACGCGTAGCGCGTTCCTCTTGCTCAATCTGAATCTCGCAAGTCTATTGACTCTTCAGATGGAGATAGGGCATATAGAGATCTCCGTATCTCCCGACGAGACCTATTACACCGGCGAATACGACGAATACGGTTCGCTGATAGGCGGACTGCTCAATCCTTCGAGCGGATATTACCATCTCGATCCTACCGCAATGGAGGATCAGAATATAATTCTCAACGTCAACGGTGAACTTTCCCTCGTCGCCGACGACACCGTCTACGATCCCGATAACGCGGAAAACAACACCGCCATCAACTTCACCGCGCTCATACAGGCGCTGTTTACCGAATTCTTCGGCGGTTCCGCCAACTTCGGAGCCATTCTCGAGAATCACGGTTACGATCCGCGCAAGATGAGTTACGAGATCGGCGTGATACTCAACATGCACGATCTTCTGAAGCTCGTCGCAACGGGCGACATCTATTACCTGCTCGTCGCTGCGGAACTCAAAGTCAGCCTCGGCTTCGAGATAGAGAAGCAGGTCATCGATACCGCGTTGTCCACCGAGGACAATATCGTATATAAAACCGTCAAGGGCGTAGATTACATCAGTCTCTATTACGCCGACGGCACCGCTTATATCGACGGTTCGATAATAGGCGTGGAGAAAGTGCGCATCGAGAAGGCGCTCAAAGCCTTGTTCGATCTCTTCGGCATAGATATAGGCGGATATTATCCCGCTGACGAAGACGACGATCTCAATAACGACGTAGTGCCGTCCAACGCTTCCGCGCAGGGTCCCGTCAATGCGGACGGCGACGAACTCACCGGCGGCGAACTCATACCTTATCTCCGCATAATGCTCGGCAATAAGTCCGGCGTCGTAGCGGAGCTTATGGGCGCGCTTCTGTTCGGCATACTCGACGGTATCGGCGTAGACTTCGGCGGCAAGAGCCTCGGTACGCTCGTTGGGGAGACCCTGAATCAAGACTTCATGTTCCAGCTCGGACTCATGACCAGACTGGACAGCCTTTCCAAGTATTGGGACGTTCCCGGAGAAGATGTCGAAAAAGATCTGTTGTCGCTCGCAATAGCCGCCGGCAATTACCAGGTAGGCGTTACGATGCACGAGATCTCAGCCGACTTTGCGGATTCTTCCGCAGAGAGCGTGACGCTCGCCGACAGAAACTTCAACCCCGAATCCTATGCGTTGTCCGCCAACCTCCAGACCGTATATGCGAGCTTCTCGCTCGACTTCGATCTCACCGGCGTGAACGGCACCAAATTCGGCTTCGACGAGACCGTGAGCGCGATACTTTCGCAGCTCGGCATCAACGACGACGGCTCTGTGAATTCCACCGTGGAGATGATCAACGGACTTGGACTCGCTCCCGTGCTTCAGTTGCTGAGCACCCTCAGCAGCCATTACACTCTCGAGTTCGAGGGCAACATCAACCTTACCGACATCATCGATAACGGGCTGTTCTACGACACCAACTTCTCGGTCGTTCTCCGCGACCGCACGGAGACCGCCGTGTACGACGGAGTGACCAAATACAAGGAAGTACTATCCGCTTACTATATCGACAGAGCGTTGTACCTTAACGCGGAGTGCTTCAATATCCAGGCGGTGCGCATCGATAACGTATACGACTTCGTATTCAAAGACATCCTGCCCGGCTACGGCGTCGACATAAGCGGCGGCTCCGAAGAAGGCGCGGACGAAGGTACCGAAGAAGGCGCCGGCGAAGAAGTACAGCCTTCTGATTCCAACGCGGGATTCGCGGGTTACGAGAGCAATCAGGGCTTCGATCCCTTCGCCATTCTCCGTCAGCTTCCCGAGGGAGCTTCCGAGATAGCGACTTACATCAACCTGCTCGTTTGCCCCGAAGGTTTCGTGATCGGTATCGGAACGGCGGCTCTGTTCGGAGTGCTTACCGCTATCGGCGGCGAAGCCATGGATTATTCGAGCTACGTCGAGCCTATCGGAGAGGTCAGCCTCGAACTCGGTCTCTTCAAACCCGAAGACTTCCTAGGACTCAACCTCACTTTCGAAGGTTACGAGTATAACGGCGACGACAGAGTGGAAATCCCCGACGCGTCCGGCAATCTCGTTTACAAGAAGAGCGGCAGTATCGGCGTCGGTCTCAGCTTCTCCAACGATATACAGATAGCGTTTACCTATCAGTGGACGGAATCTATCGAGAAAGACGACGGTACTTATATGGAAGTAGCCGTCGACAAGACGATGTATGCTCCCGAGCATGCCTATCTCGACGACGGTACGACCCAGGAATACGTTGTATTCGACCAGACCAATCCCGTGATCGGTATCTCCACCAAACTTTACGTGGACGTCGCGGCGGGTAAAGTGACCGGCGACGGTACGGTAGGCGATCTGTCCGGAGAGATATATACCGGATACGAACTCAATCAGGAACCGCTTACTACCTTGCTCGCCGGACTCATTAACGTGACCCTGTCCATTCTCCTCGAGATAATGGAGGATCAGGAATTCGGTCTCGAAGTGGAATTGCTTGCCAATATCCCGCTCCGTAACTGGAGAGGCATAGAGGTGCAGATCACGATACGCAGGGTCGATAACGGGTATAACTACAAACTCGTACAGGCCAACCTGCACAATTCCACGATGTATATCGACCTGACGCCCGTGAACGGACCGAGATTCGCCGTAGTCGAAGTTCTCGAAGCTCTGCTCGGAGAGAAGGAATACGAAGACAACATTCTCGACGGCTTGTTCGGCGGCGGTTCGTCCACCGACGGCGCGACCGAAGGAGAGACCACGGAAGAGCCTTCCAACGCTTCCGGACCTTCCAACGCCTCGGGCGATACCAAGACTCCCATCAATATCGATCTCGGCACCGAAATGATACTCGACGGCATAGCCACTCACGGTATGGCGCTGTATCTTACCGAAACTGCGGTAAATTCGGTATTGAGAGCGTTCCAGATGAACGATCTCAGAATATTCAGCGGATTGCTGCTGCAGCTCTTCCTTGCGCCGAAACTCAACAGCTTCATGTTCGGTATAGATCTCGAAGCCTCCGCGCAATACTCCGTGGAAGGCAATTCCTCCATAAGCAAAGTCCTCGATCTCGGACTCGGCATAGACGGACTGGAACTCAATTTCGAGGCTTATCCGAGCGATAAACTGTTACTGCCGCAGACTGCGAATTATCTGCCGGCGCATACTATCAATACGATCACTCTCGACGCGGCGTTCGAAGTCGAACTCGGTATCGACGGCGGAGTCATGGGTCTCGAAGCGCTGTACGAAGCGCTCCTCGATCCTAACGGCGATCTCGGACAGCTTGTGGGCGAAGACAGCGCGTGGGCTACGTTGTTCGACGAGAACAGTCCTCTCAAGACCGCGCTCCCGCAGCTCATAATGCTTGGCGATCTCGGCGACACCATAGTTATAGAAATACAGGGTTACGTATATATCAGATCGGGCTTGCAGGGCATTCTCGACAATCTCCAGTTGCGCGTAGAAATTTATTCTAAGAAAGCGCGCGAGAAATTCGACCTTGTTATCAGCTACGTCGAAGACAACCTCTATCTCGATCTCTCGTCTATCGGAATGGGCAAAGTACTCATGCCGAAGATGAAGAACATCATCAACTTCATTATAAACGGAAAGGGCGCCAACGACGAGGATAACAATGTCGTGGACACCGAAGGCGCGCAGAATTCCGTGGATATGCAGGAAGCCGAACGCTTATTCGCCGAACAATATCCTACCTGGGCGCAGGCAATGGGACTCAATAACGAGCCCTCGACCGAACAGGTACTCGGCATAGCCAAGATACTGCTTTCCAACGACGACGGATTACTCATCACGGTCACGTTCGAGATGATCAACGCCATTCTCAAACTGGCGGGGATCGACATACCGCTCTCCACATACCTCTCCGGAGTGGCGAATCCGAGCGTAAGCGTGGGTATGACGCCCTCGAGCGAGTATGAGGTCGGCATACATATCGACTCGGCGACAAAAGAAGTCACCGTCTACGATCCCACGACGGGCGAACCGGTGATGGAGGAGAGACCTACCGGAGAAGTGGACGATAACGGAGAGCCCGTATACGAACTGGTACCCGTTACTAAACCTAACGACGCAGGTCTCGACTTTACTCTCCGCATACTCGGCGAATCGATAGTGGCGGGTATCGAAAACGAAAGCAAAGTTTATACGCCTCACGGCATACAAAGCACGCTTACTCCGCTCATACCGGTAGAGGAGAGAGACGCTTATACCTATTTTGCGGAACTTGCGGTAACGCTCGGAACTAACCTTTCCGTCAGCTTCGATCTTAAAGACGGCGCGCTCACGATAAAAGATCTGCTCGATACCGTCTTCGGAATGCTCAATCTCGATCCTCCCGAAGATTACGATACCGATATAGTCCTCGCGGGCGGAGACGAAACGCTCAAAGCGGAACTCAACCTGAAGTTCGCTTTCGACCTCGACAGACTGTTCAGCACCGATCCCGCGGACATTAAGGAAGCTATTATAATCGAGCTCGTGCTGCAATACACGATCATCGACAACCTGACCGGAGACGTATTCGCGAATCAGAAGCTTCTCCGCCTGTACATGGTCAACGACGAAGTATATGCCGGACTCGAGATATTCGACACGAACCTCGATATCAAGATCCCGAATCTCAATCTTACGAATACCATTCGCGATCTTCTGTACGACGCGTTTGTCATTGACGACGTGGACGACGGCACTATCGTGGGCGACGACGAGGAAGAAGGATCCCAAGGTTCTCAAGGATCCCAAGGCTCCGGTTCCGCGCCGCTTAACGCAACCCGCAACCCCATCCTCGACATGTACGAGGACAGCGCCGACACGCTCGGTAACTTCCTGCAGCCCATAATCTATCTCAATTCTCAGGGCTTCGCGCTTATGGTCACCAACGAACTGCTCGTAGCGTTCGTAGGTACTCTTGCCGACATACTCGGCACCGCGCTCGGGCAGGAAGAGGAAGTCTCAGAAGTAACCGAAGAGACGCTTACGTCCATAGTCCAGGATATAATGGATTACATGAGCGTCGGTCTCTATTTCGACGAGGATAAAGAAGGCAATATGAGTCTCCAGCTCAACTTCACCAAGGAAGCTTCCGAAGAAGAGACCGGAGACGGCGGCGTATTCGACTCCGTCGGTTACAGTATCACGCTTTCGCTCCTCCAGGACAGCATGCTCGTGATCAGCGCCGATACCTTTAACGAATATTACAGATACATGACCGAGGACGAGGAGTTGATGTCATATTACGACGGATGCTTCAATCTCGACGGCGAAACAGGCGTCGAATGGCGATTCAATCTCGGACTCGACATCACGCTCGCGGCGGACCTCAAGGAATATATCTTGAACTGGAGCTCGCTGTTTGCTAACGAAGAGGACGAGTACGGCAACGCCGTAGGCGCGGCGTTCTACATACAGGCGCTTAACGATATAGTAGGCGACGTGACGCTGCGAATAAAAGCCGACGTCAAGCTTGCCGCACTCGATCAATGGGCGATCGACGCCATGATACAGCTCGTAAGCCTCGACGACGTCGACGCCGACGGAGACGGACAGCTCGACGTGAAAGAGGAATATTTCGGTTTGTACGTGGTCGGCAGCCTCCACGATCCCGAAGGATACGAGGAACACGGACTGCGCCTCTATATGACCATGGGCGCGCTCGAAAAATACGGACTGGCGGGCATCGAACTCAACGGCGACGTATTCGAGAGCTTCCTTAACCTCAATCTCCGTAAGCTGCTCGATACTCTCGGCGGTACGATAGGCAACGCTACCGGCGGTATCGTGACCACTCTCGACGATCTCATCGCGCAGCTCGGCGGATTGTTCGAAGGCCTCTTCGGCGGCGACGATACCGAGACTCCCGCAGAGGATCCCGAAGTAAATCCCGACGAAACTCCCTCCAACGCGCCCGATGAAGAAGAAGGCGACGATCCCTTCGGCTATGAGGACGAAGAAGAACCCGTACCCGTAGACTGGTACCTCGGACTCTTCGACAGCATCCAGTTCACCAAAGGCGCCATTTCGATAGTCGTCGCGCGTACCGCGCTCCAGACGATACTTAAAGAAGTACTTAACTTCCCCTTCGAAGAGAAGCTCGGCGAGATAGCGGTAGACCTCGATAACGTCGAAAATTCGCTTACGCTCAGATTCGGTCTCGATTATCAGGAGCCTATAGACGTTTCCGACACCGAATGGGACGACGTTACGGTAACTATAGCCGACGAATCCGACGCGGCGGCGGTAGTCGACGAGCTTGCGAGCAACGATTATCTGAAGCTCGGACTGACTTCGCCCTTCCTTAACGATCTGACGGTCAGCTACGATTCGGTATCTTACGCAGTCAATGCCACTTACGGTTATATCGGGAATTCCGAGCAGGCCAAGATGCTCGGCATCTCGAACGGCAACGTTCGCTACGTGGTCTATTATCCGCATTCTACGTTCGGTACTACCGACGACGCGCAGGATAAGGCGAGACTTATTTTCAACGCCGTCGTTTCCAGATTCGCTGGTACTGCCACGCCGTCGGGCGAAACGGTATATACTTCTCAGCAGGTACGCGACGGATATTACACGTTCACGAGCAAACTCGCCAACTATACGAATATAGCGGTCAAGCTGTCGCAGAACGCGCCTTCCGATCCTACCAGATATTGCGTAATGGTGGCGGTGGCATATGCCAATACTTCGCTGCCCACCCTCAACGCGGACAATATCGAAGCGTATAACTTGGGCGACAGAGAATTCGACGCCGTGGCAGAAGCGGAACTTCTCAAGGAGATACGCGAATACGAAGAGAACTTCCTTGTAGGCGCAGTCATAGAAGATTCCGACGTCGGCGGTACGGTCGCGCCCAAGGCGCTCTCCGCCGCGCTCTCTTACGTACGTAGACAGGCGATAGACGATCACGACGATTTCGCCCTCGAAAATCCCGGCGAACGCAGCATCTACTATCTCTTCTACGATCCGCTTTCCTATTATTATTTCGACGCGTCCGCGTATGTGGATACGCCCGCGGGTAAAGAAGCTTCGCTTGCCAAGCAGAAAGAACTTGCCGATAAGCTCATTGTAGCCATTACCGAAAAATTCCGCGGAAAGGCTTACACTTACGAGCGCGACAGCAGGGGCATTTATACGCTGTACTACCACAGGACGCAGCTCACCGTTTCGGCTAAAGTCGTTGCGGAAACCGACATAAACGGCGATACCGTCCGTTACTACGTGATGCTCGGAGTTTCCAGCTCCATGAGCATGTTCAACTTCTCGCTTAAGATACACAATATCGATATAGGTCTTACCGAGGTCAATATCTTCGAGACCACGCCTCTCGGCGGAGAGATCCGCGACGGGCTTGAAGGACGTATGCCTTATCAGACCTATTTCGACGAGTATTTCGAACCGCTCAGCTCTTATAAGTGGGAATTCGAACTTAACAGCGAGATATTCATCGACGACACCGTCGGCGGTATCTTCGATATGAGCGAGCTTATAGGTACCATAGCGAGCCTTATAGGCGGTGATAATCCCAGTGCGATCGTTCAGGCGCTGTCCCGCTTCAATCTCGCCATACAGCCCATTGACGACCTCGCCATTTCCATCGGATTCTCCGTAAGAGGGTATATCGACTTCAGCGATATAACCAATATGCGTCTGCAACTCGAGATTACGTATAACGGCAAGACGATGATACTCATCACCTATATCGGCGGCTACGACGTGGACGAATACGGCAACAAAGTCGAGAACAGCACCATTTACGCCGACCTCGGCGGCATGGCGCTTCCTTCGATAGCGTTGCCCGGTATCCAGATAGGTTCCGTTCTCAAGAACCTCATCGGCGGACTTACCGAGGGCGACGGACTGTCGCTCGGTCCCGATAACGCTTCCGACAACTCCGGCAGCGCTATCGACAACGGACCTTCCAACGCGACCGGCGATTCTTCGATCGACAAGGTCGAACTTCCCGATTACGGTTGGGACGACAGACTCCTTCTCATCACACTCGGTAAGGAGGAGACGAGCATTGCCATCACCGGAGCGCTCCTGTATTCACTCATTTACAATATCGGCGGCAACGAAGTGTTCGCAGGGCTCCTCGGCGAGATACACCCCGCGATTCCGCGCTTCCGTAATATCAAGATAGGGTACTCCGAAGAGGACGGCATAAGCGGTCTCATCATACGTCTTACCGACGACACTCCGTACGAGAAGGCGTTCAGACTCGGTTATACTTTCACCGAGAGTTCTTCGTCGTTCTGGTCGGAAGCCGAACGCACTTCTTCCATCACCGCCGACGCATACGACGAGCTTAACAACGCCGACGGAATAGTGTACGAAGACATTTCCGTCCTCTCCAAAGTCGGGCTGTCGCTCGAGATAGAAGCGCGCGTGCGCACCAAGAACACCGAGAAATCGCAACAGCTCGAGGCCGTCGAAACGCTCCTTCAGAACTTACTCGGAATGAGCGAAGACACTATCAATATCGATCCGCAGAACACGGTATTGGTATTCACGATAGGGCTTAGCGTTTACGCAGATCTCGCCGACCTCGACAAGACCACGCTCGCGCTTACGATCTCGCTTACCGATGAGACCATACTCGGCGTGTACTATGTCAACGGCAAGGTTTACGCCGATCTCAGCGGGCTCGGATTCTTCCAGGCGTCGCTTACGGGCGTCGATCTTGTGGGAATCCTCAACAGCTTCCTCGGATCGTTCATAGGCGACTCGGGTATCAATATATCCGATTATCTCGAAGGCATACTGACGGTGGGCGATTCCGCGTCCAACGCGAGCGGCAATACCGAATACGCGTTGGATAACGCTTCCGCTTCCGCGACTTCGGCGCCGCAGAACGCGCCCGTCGATCTCGTATCGAGTACGGATTCGCCGCTCCTCAAGATATTGCTTACCGACGAAGAGATCACCATCAATCCCAATATAGCCATAGTTCAGGCGCTTATCGGCGATTCCATGGCTCTTCCCAAGATATCCGACATCAAGCTCTCCACCAATATCCAGAGCGGACTTAATAACCTCAATCTGCGCGTAAAACTCGATCAGAAAGGCAACTATATCAATATAGGCGTACCGGAAGGCATGTTCGAGATATACGTAGGCGAGACTTCGAATAGAGTGCGTCTTACGACCATAGGCGACGAATCGCGCTACGGCGGCATTACCGGAATAAGCCTCGGCATGGATTCCGGCGGCAATCTCAGCGCCGATCTTACGCTGACGGCTCTTCTCCAGAACGTACTCGATACCATCTCGATGAATGACTTCACGCTCTATCTCGAGAAGCGTAACGATTACTTCTTCCTGCGCAACCTCTCTTACGGAGTTTCGAGCGGAACATTCGACTTCAATAACTTCGGTACTTCCTTCAGTACCGGACCCACTTACTTCAGCCCCGTCCTTAAGGATTACTATACGGACGGCAAATCGCCTTACGATTCGGCGTTCGTGGATAAAGGCACCGCCTTCGATCTCACTATCGATCTCGGCGCGTTGGGCGAATTCAACATCGGAGAATTGATCTCCACGTACGAACCGCTCCTGTTCTCCAACGCCTACCGCAGACTGAGGCTGTCGTTGTCCAAGACGGTCACCAACCAGATCGACGTACCCGTGGATCAGCTCACGCAGGTCGCCAACGTGGACACGACGTCCAATTCCGACGAATGGGAGCCTCAGGGCGTTACGGCGTTCATCAGGAACAACGTTATACATCTGTCGCTGGCGAATATACTCGTACTCGATCTTTCGGGCATAATCAACGAAGTGGTAGGCTGGCTCTTGAAGACGATAATAGGCGCGATCAACGGCATAGCGGGCACGATAACGGATATTCTCTGGGGACTTATAGGAGATGTCATATCCGACCTCATAGCCGATCTTATCGGCGACGCTACCGGTTACGGCAACCCGCTACGCGTAGGTCAGATCATCGACAACCTTGCCGGCTCCAACGGCGGTCTCCCGCTGTACAACCTGTACCTACCGACGTTGCTTGCGTCCATGTCGGTGCCGCTCGGCGGTATCACAATGCGCGAAACAGGTACCCTGTACGGCAATATCAGCGCCCTGAACAATACTTCCGGCGAATACGAGCCTGTGGCGAACGCTACCGTCAAGATCGTGGCTGAAGGCTACGAATACGTAGGTACTACGGACGAATACGGCGACTATATGTTCGTCAATATCGCGCCGCTCACCTATAACATGACTCTCAGCGCGAACGGTTACAATACGAGGAACAATATCTCGGTGACCGTCCTCGAGTCCAGTTCCTCGCCCGCGTGCGAAGCCAATTATTATATGACTCATTACGTCGATACGACGCAGTACGGCGTACTGAGAGGTCAGGTGACAGACCAGAACGGCAACGCCGTTTCGGGAGCGACAGTCAGGATTTACAACAACAGCTATTCTTACACCGTCACTACCGACGCGAGCGGTACATATACCTTCTCCAACGTCGTAGCGACCACGTACAATATCCAGGTCACCAAGAGCGGATACAACGACGTTCCGCGTCCCGGCGAAACGGCTCCCACCGTCACGGTGAAAGCCAATACCACTTCTTCCAATCCGACCGTCGGTCCCGCGATCGTACTCAAGCCTTATCAACAGGCGGTATTTACGGGTATCACCGTGAACGTGGTGACCAAGCGCTGGAAAAAGCTTGACGACGGCACCGAAGCTGCGGAAGCCATAGCGGGAGCGGACGTGTACCTCTATGACGGCGCGACCGCTCAATGGAAACATATCGGACAAACCGGAGACGAAGGAACGCTGACCGCCACGATAGACTTTACCCTCTACGGCTTCAGTCATCAGATGCAGCTCAGAGATTCCTCAGGCAAGACCATAGCGACGGCTAATCTCGGTACGAAGCTCAATGCGGACGGCAGCGATATAGTGAAGAGCTATACCGTGACGTTCGAGATCAAGCTCGTCAACCCGAGTATCTCCGCCACGCTCGTCACCGTACGCGACGAACAACTTCTCTCGGGTCTTGCTACCGAAGTGTTCTCGAAATACGCGTACAACACTGCTTCCGGCGTTCAGTACGACGAAGCCGCGATGACGAAGATAAGCTCCAAGTTCGACGCTTCCTTCGACGACGAATTCGTCAACGGAGGCGGAACGCTCGTCGCCGCAGCGACCGACAGCGAAGGAATAAGTTATCACGTGTACGAATTCGCTTCCGCAACGTATATGAAAGCGGCGTTGTCGTCTTTCGTCACCGCGCTCGGAGAGTACACGTATACTTCCGGTTCCGAGACCAAGACTTCGTTTGCCATCACCGAAGAGATACGTTCCCTGTATTATCACGCCATCAGTTACAGCGACAAGGCTATAGTGGACGTCAGAGCGTTTACCGCTCAGCGCGGCGCGAACGGCAGCGTAGTCAACAGACTCGTGCTTGCCGTAAAAGCTGCGGAGAAGATGCCCGTATATACCGGAGTGGAAGTATGGCTCGAGGTAGACGGCAGAACGGTACGCCAGAGCGATAACTACGACGGAGTGACGAAAAATACCATTACCGGAGATTCCGAAGACATTACCTGGTACATGCAGAATAACGCGCGTAACTATCTTACGACGATATTCGCAAACAGCCAGACCGACTTCGTGGAAGGCAACCGTCTCAATTCCGACGGCAGCTTCACGATCGACTGGCTCGCTACCGACGTGGAATATCTCCTCAAACTGCGTTCCGCCGACTACGAGAATATGGATATAGGCAGGGCGACGATCGTTACCGACGGCGCCACCAACGTCAACCTCGGCGAAGTATATCTCGTACCCAAAGAGGTGCCCGAATGGATAGAGAAGCGCGGCGAGAATACTGCGGCAAGTCTCCTCCAGGGTATCCGCATCCGTCTCGGAGCCGATATTTCCGACGCTTCGAGCATGGGCGACCAACAGGCGGACGACGACGCGGGCTACACCGAGGACGGCATACCGCAGACCAAGTACGAATACCTTACCGCCATGGGTGAGAGCGTGCTTAACGCCGTAATCGACACCGCAAAGGGTCAGGCGACAAACGCAGTCGTCAACGCGATAACCAATGCGGTCGGCGGTATAGGCGGCACCATTCTCGGCGAAGTCGCGAAGAGAGGCATGGGCGCGCTGCTCGGTTACGTCGGCGGCATCGACTCCACCTCGCAGTATCTCGACGCAAGAGGCAAGCCCATCTTCGTACCTTGGACCAACTACGTAAGCGGCTTCGAGGAAGGCAAAGAGAATACCAGCGATTCGTTCACGTATATCGAGGCGTGGATATCTTCCGATACCATCAATTCCGTATTCTCGCTCGTCAACAATCTCTTCCTCCCGTATTGCGGATACGGCAAGATCTCCATCGATCAGCGCTACACCGCGGCGGATCTCTGCGATATACCCGAAGGAACGGACGAGAAAGACATCAAGAAGCTCAACTTCACCGGTATCTTCAGCGAGTCCAGAGAAGAGCAGATGTACGATTACATCTTCACGGAAGAAGCTCTGTACATCAATACCGTTTATTCGGCGGGCGCTCGCATGGCTCCGAGCCTTATCAACTTTATACTGTTCTGGGCGCTCGGAAGCTATCTCGGAGACAGCGCTTCCACGATCATCAATCTTATTCAGTTCGTAGCGTATCAGATCGATATATTGCTTGACGTGCTCGATCAGGCCATAAGGCTCATATCTCACATACTGCCGCTCACGACGGCTTACTCGATGATACTCGAAAAGAATCTCGAAGGAAGTCCCTTGCAGCAGGAAGTCGTATATGCGACGATGTGGGACAATCCCGACGAATGGCAGGGCGCTTATCTCAATAACAAGGAAGTGACCACGGGCAACGGATCGCGTTACGAGCCTAACGTGAACGGTACCGCGGCTACTATCGAGAACGTTACTCTCGAAGAGGACATCTCCGAGAAGATCAACCAGCGTTCTACCAACGTCAAGGATCTCGTCATGAACGAAGGCGTCCTCGACAAGGGAGACAACATCGTAGGTTACAACTACGCTTCCGACGTTTCCGTCCAGTACGGTACCGTAAGCAATTACAACATCAACGCGGGATACGGTTCGCCTTACGGCACGACGGTATCCGACGAACCCGTGACCGACGACGACGGCAATCTCCTCGACGGATACATGCGTAAACTCGACTTTATCGACAAATCCGTTTACGCCAAGGTCGTGCTCAACAACGCCGTCGATACGCTCCTCGACCGCATAGTTCTCTTCCTGAACGGCGCGTCTTACGCGGCGGACGAGTCCGGAATGCTTATAGGCACCGACGACTATATGCCCAACGGCACCGCGCTCAGAGCAGATACTATCATTTATAACGAAGACGGTACTCCTTATAACGATAAGTACGCGGCTATCGAAGCGATGATAGAAGAGTGGATAGACACCAACATCGTCAACTCCTACGTCATCATCAGCGACTACCGTTACGTGACCGATCAGAACGGAGTGACCACTTCTTACCTCGTAGGCAAAACTTACGTAAGAGACGTTTACGGTCACTTCGACAACGAGGACTACCTCTACGGCGATATTTCCTGGCTCGTAAGTCAGAACAACTACAAGACGGGTATCGACTGGGGCGGCATCTTCAACGGCACCGGACTTACCACGAGCGACATCGAGAGCTATAATTTCTCGTACGTAAGCCGCTACACGGTCAAGGAAGGCACGCTGGAACTCGATTACGTCAACCTCGAAGACGCGCCTTACGCGGTAGCGCTCACTACGATGTCGGCTAAGGACGACAGATTCCTCGAGATTGACATCAACAATACCGGTATTCAGCTCCGTTCGGTGAGCAACGTGACGGCGCGCAACATGTATTCCACGCCCAACAACACCGCGGGAATGAAAGAGATACCCATGGAGCCGCCTACGGAGATAATCTTCCACGACCCGTATAATCTGCTCGACTTTACGGCGGTAGGCGGATCATGGGCTTCCGACGCGGGCGGCTGGCGTCATAATATCGAATCCACCGCGTCGCATCCGGAAGGCGAGTATATCGTAAGCAGCATTTCGGATATACTTCCCAACCGCAATTACGTCAACTTCACCGACGGCAGCAGCGAACATTCCGCGGGCGTTGAGATTTATTGGGATTTCTCGAGACTCGATTTCACCGCGAGCGATGGCGGAAACGCCGGCTACATCACCGGATACTGCGGTAACGCGATAGTAGGCACCATTAAAGTCACGATCGAAGGCGCAGCTATCGACATCGATAATCCCATCTGGCTCGAGGAAGCGGGATACGACGTACAAAGCAACGTGTTCAATATCGACGAAGACAGACACGATCCGTTGTTCACTCTTCCCGAGATCGACCCGCTGACTTACGATCCCGACGAATACGCCAAGCTGTTGCCTACGTACTTTGTGTACGCGAGAAAGATACAGTACTTCAGAGACGGCGCGTATCAGACATTCACCGTGAACGGCGAAGTACGCGATTATCTCCTCAGACGTTACGTGTTCAATAAGATCGAATGGGATCTTTCCGAGACCAAGGTATCCTATACCGGCGAAACGGCATACGTAAAACTCACTTACTGGTACGAACCCACGGCGAGCACGGACGGCACCGTACTTTCCGAGGCGAGCGACAAGGTCACCATACAGGTGCCCGTGAAAGTACGCAACTGCGTGGCTCAGTCCGTAGACATGATCAGTTCCGTACAGCACCTCGATCTCGTTTATCAGAAGAACGGCGAGATGATCGTTGCCGTAGCCAGGGACGAGTACAAGGATCTGCACTCCGGACTCAATACCGGTTGGATATCGGACAACGCCGGCGAAATAGAGCTCGGTACGCTCACCACGGTCGAGAGCCTTATCTCCAGGTACGGCACGGTGACAGAATATAAGGGCGCTTACACCGGAGTCAAGGCGTACAGACACTCCTCCGAGGACATACTCTATATAGTATATTCCGGAGTCGATCTCACCGAGTTCGAAGCCTACCGCGAGTACTATCATTCCAACGGACTCTCTTCGATAGTCAGCAACTCCGATAATTACAATTCTCTCGGAACGCTGTCTCAGGTATATCACGACGCGGGATTCACCAATACTTATTCCGCCGAACCCGTTGACAACGTACTGACCATCGATCCCACCAAGGCGGGCGACGTTTATGCGGAGCTTTCCGGAATCAAGTGGATAGACGTCACCGTCAACGTCACCGACATAGACAATAACCCCGTGACCGACGCCAGCGGCAACGTGACCGATACGATCAAGGGCTGGCACGTCGAGTCGGTAGACGCAAGTTCGCTCGAGAATCTCGACCTCGAAGCCACTTCGCATCC